>JAGHTZ010000043.1 GCA_018065065.1 Candidatus Equadaptatus faecalis
TTATGAAAATTAACAAACAAATATTCATAATTCTTGTGTGTGCGGTGCTGCTGTTTTTTGCGCTGCTTAATTTGTGCGGTTCCGAAAGAAAATATCTGAAACAGTATTTAACTGACGACAGCGTTCAGCAGCTTATTTTGGTAAAACAGACATGGCTGTCGAAAGCAAAACTGCGGCTGTACGTCAAAGAAAACGGCAAATGGGAAAGAAAAATTCAGAGCAAAGCCTTTATCGGAAAAGCGGGAACGGGCAAAACAAAAGAAGGCGACATGAAAACGCCGCTCGGCGACTATAAATTTACAATGGCATTCGGCGTTGAAGAAGACCCGGGAAGCAAAATTGCTTACACAAAACTGACGGACAGCATGTACTGGTGCGGGGACAAAGAATATTACAACCTCTTTGTTGATACCTCAAAAATTCAGCACAAATGCAGCGAAAACAGCGAACATCTGATTGAATACACGAAAGCCTACGCTTACGCGCTTGCGATTGACTACAACAAAGAAAACGAGTGGGGCAAAGGCTCGGGCATATTCCTGCACTGCTATGGAGAACACGAATACACCGCAGGCTGCATAGCTGTTCCCGAAGACGTTATGAAAGAAATACTCCGCACGGTTGAGCAGGGCGCCCATATTTGCATCTACAAATGGTAAGCGGTGCAAACGCCGTCTGCTGCTGAATATTCCGCACTTGACTTTAGGTTGGCGGTAGGTTAGACTTTAGGTTGGTTGACAATTTAGTCAAGTACGATTTGGCAAATCGTACTTGACTAAATTTTTATAAAGTGCTATAAAATATTGCGGTTACGAGAAATTTGCTTGAAGGTGAAAGGTATGTTTGTAGGAAGAGAACGCGAACTTGAGACGCTCAATAAACTGTTTAATTCGGAACGGTTTGAATTTGTTGTTATGTACGGGCGCAGGCGCATTGGGAAGACTGCGCTGATTAACAAATTTCTCGAAAGCAGACCTGCCGTATATTTTACGGGTGTTGAAAGCAGCGAGAAACAGAATCTGGAGAATTTTAGCCGGAGCATTTTTGAATACTCCTCTTTTAATGCAGATGGACTCTCTTTTTCGTCGTTTCAGGAAGCGCTGGAACATGTCTTTAAAATGTCGGAAAACAAACGCCTCATACTTGCAATTGATGAGTACCCGTACGCAGCTGCCAGTTCAAAAAGCCTTGCCTCAACACTGCAGCTTCTGATTGACAAATACCGTGAAAAATCAAAGCTTATGCTGATTTTGTGCGGTTCGTCCATGTCATACATGGAAAAAGAAGTGCTGTCCTACAAGGCTCCGCTATACGGCAGACGTACTGCGCAGATGAAAATTCTGCCGTTTGATTTTTTCAGCGCGAGACTTATGCTGAACGGTAAAACGACAGAAGAACAGGCACTGTTTTACGGTATGCTTGGAGGAACACCGCAATACCTCTTGCAGACGGAAGCGAGCCTGTCTGTAGAAGAGAACATCAAAAATATTTTTTTGAATCCATCGTCATTTATTTTTGAAGAACCGCAAAATCTTCTGAAACAGGAGGTTCGCGAGCCTGCAGTCTATAACGCGGTTATATCGGCCGTTGCCTCAGGAGCCTCTAAAATGTCCGAAATATCAACGAAAGTAGGCGAACAAAGCAACGTTTGCACGGTCTACCTGAAAAATCTTGTTGACCTGGGTATTGTACAAAAGGAAATGCCGTACGGCGAAAAAATGTCAAGAAAGGCGATATACAGACTGGCGGACAATATGTTCCGTTTCTGGTACAGATTTATACCGGACAACAGCTCAGTGATTTTGCGCGGAGGTGTGGAACTTGCCTATTCGCGTATAGCCCCGCAGCTTTCGTCGTATATGGGACAGGTATTTGAAGAAATATGCAGACAGTACCTGTGGCGCAAACTGCTTGAGGGTAAAACGCCTGTCGTTTTTAACTCGCTCGGACGCTGGTGGGGCAACGACCCTGTCAAGCATGAGCAGACGGAAATAGACATTATGGGCGAAGAAAACAGAGACAATGCAATATTTTGCGAATGCAAATGGGAGAACGAAAAAACGGGAGCCGATGTTTTGCAGACGCTTTTTGAAAGAAGTCAGCTGTTTGCTCATAAACAAAAGCATTATTACCTTTTCTCAAAAAAAGGTTTTACCGCCGGCTGTGTAAAAGCAGCGAAAGAACTCGGCAGTGTCAGTTTGATAAAATATTCTGACATGGTGAAATAAGAAAAACCGGAGAAGAATTGCGCAAATATTTGGCTTATAATATCGCACAGCAGAACTACATTTATTATTGACGAGCGGGAGGTGCGGCATGATGGGATTTGGAATTGAAACAGAGACGCTTGAATTCAAAAAAACGACAGCCGAAACAAAAGAGGCTATAAATTCCATTTGTGCCATACTAAACAAGCACGGGAAGGGTGAAGTGTACTTTGGCATAGCATCAGGAGGCAAAATTATTGGACAGACAGTAACGGAACAAACACTGCGTGATATAGGCATTGCCATAAGCAATGCGATAGCGCCTAAAATTTATCCTGAAATATCATGTGTCACGATAGAAGACAAAAACTGCATCCGCATAAAATTTGAAGGAGTCGAACAGCCCTATTACGCAAACGGAAAAGCAAAAATAAGAGTTGCCGACAGCGATTTGGATATGTCGCCAAGCGAACTTGAAAGATATATTCTGAATAAAAACAGCTTTGCAGACAAGTGGGAAAACAAAATTTCCAATACAGATATTGAAGCTGTAGATGAGAAGTTGTTAAAACGCTATCTTGACAAAGCTAAAGACAAAAAACGCATAAATCTAGAATATACAGACAAGAAAACTGTTTTAAATAAATTGTTCCTTACGTTGGACGGAAAACTGCTTAATGCCGGAAAAGTGTTGTTTTGCGAAAGTGAAATGGCAGAATTGCAAATGGCAATATTTGCTACGGGCGAAAGATTGACGTTTAACGATATAAAACGTATGCACGGCGATATATTTACGCTGATAGACGCGGCGGAATTGTATGTCCGCAGCAATATCAACTGGAAAGTAAAATTTGACGGATCAATGCAGAGAAAAGAAATTCCAGAAATACCGGTTGAAGCATTAAGGGAAGCCATAGTGAATTCATTCTGCCATAAGAATTACGCTGTTATGGAAGCCAATGAAGTGGCAATCTTCAAAGACAGAATAGAAATTTACAATCCGGGCAGCTTTCCAAGCGGTTACCAACCGGAAGATTTTATAAAAGCCAGTGAACGTCCCGTGAGAAGAAATCCGCTTATAGCGCAGATACTATACTACTCGCAGGATGCGGAAAACTTTGGTACCGGACTTAAACGCATAGTTCAAAGCTGCTCTGAAGCAGGAATAAAAGTTGAATTTAAAACAACAAAAGCCGGATTCGTATCAGTATTTTATAGACCGCAAGACGTATCTGGTGGCAAGTTGAGTGGCAAGTCGGATGACAAGCAAGAAGCCTTAGAAAACAGCAAAATGCTTGCAACTTCAAGGATTTCCGAACAAGAGGATATTCGGAATTCCGTTGAAGCAGGTGGCAAGTCGGGTGACAAGTTGACCGGCAAGTTAAATTTACAGAATATTGACAGAAAAATTTTATCGTTGTGTTGTGAAAAAGATATATCGGCAACAGAAATTGCCAAAGAACTTGGATATACAAAAGCAAACAGCTACATTCGAGGGAAAATAGCTATGCTTCGCGAAAACGGACTGCTGGAATATACAATACCGGACAAACCGAACAGCCGTTTGCAAAAATACAAACGCACGGTATCTTCTTAGCTGATACTGCAGTTTCGACCTTAAAAACAGGACACAAAGCACAACACAATAAACAGAAGAAGCTTTTGTTAATTTCGCAGACAGCTGCATTGGTGTCAGTTTCTCTGTTACCTTATACCCCAGATGTTGTTCAATGTAATTCGCCGCGTAAGTTGAACAAATGTGCTGAGTTTTACTTGACAAATTTGCGCTGAAATTATTGAAACTGATATAACGTCGTCAAACGTACATAAAAAAACAACTCCGCCTGTGCTGAACTCGGCGGAGTTATCTTTTTGCCTTGACCTCTGAAATAAAGAACTGATCCTTTACGTAGCTGTAAACTTTGAATTTCTCATCGGGTCCCAGCTTTGTCAAAAGCTCAAGCGTTTCCGAAACAGTATTGTCATTATTTTTGAAACTGCACCGTTCGCACTTGTCCTCTTTTTCCTTGTATTCAAACAATTCATTCGGCGAACAGCCGAGCAGATCGATAATCTGGACAAGAAGCTGAAGCGACGGACTTTTCTTTCCTGTTTCAATTTCAGAAATATAGCCCACGGACACAAACAATTTCTCTGCAAGCTCTTCCTGAGTCATTCTCACAGCCGTTCTGAAGTCCTTAATTCTCTCTCCAAGCATTACATAATACCTCCATGCATTGTTAGTATCTATCATTAAAAGCTAAAATATAATAGACTTTAAGCATTGACTAAATAAGCTTTAAGCGTTAGTATTTTTACATTAAACGGGCTCAAAGCGAAATAAATTTAGCATGGGATGCTTGTGTCTGTCGGAAATTGGCTTGTGTACACGCTTGCAGGCAAATGCAGGAATGTAGGAAAGGGGAAAATTTTATGGCGGAATTTAGTCAGGGAGACAGAATTCCCGTTAAGCAGGGCGGAGAAACCAAAATTCTCTGCAAGCTTGGCGAGGGAGGTCAGGGTATTGTCTACAGAGTGGAATATCAAGGCAAACAGTATGCGCTGAAGTGGTATTTTGCAGGGAAGATGAAGGAACCCAAACAATTTTACAAGAACATTGAGAGCAATATAAAAATCGGCGCGCCTTCTCCTGTATTTCTCTGGCCGGAATTTATTACGGAGGAATATAACGGCAGTTTCGGCTATCTTATGGCGCTGAGACCAAGCGGATATGAAGAATTCGGCTCATTCCTTCTTGCCAAAAGTCATTTCAAATCGCTGCATGCGGTTGTTAATGCGGCGCTGTCTATCGTCAACGGTTTCAGGGAACTGCACCGCAAAGGGTTGAGTTATCAGGATTTGAACGATGGCAACTTCTTTATAAATCCTGAAAACGGCGATGTACTTATCTGCGACAACGACAATGTAGCCCCGTACGGCGTAAATCTTGGTATTGCGGGAAAATGCCGCTATATGGCGCCTGAAGTTGTAACCGGCAAAAAAGTCCCGGACAAGCACACCGACCAGTTCTCGCTTGCAGTAGTGCTGTTTATGATGCTGTTTCTCAATCACCCTCTGGAAGGTTCAGGAACATCCGTGGCCTGTATGTCGGAGGAATTTGAAAGAAAATTCTATGGCACAGACCCCGTATTTATATTTGACGACAGCGGAGCAAATAAGCCTGTTCAGGGCGTTCACAGAAACGCGATAAAGCTTTGGCCGGTATATCCAAAATTCATACAGGATGCGTTCAAAAAATCGTTCAGCAAAGAATTTATGACCGGAGCAGATTCAACTCACAGGATTCTTGAAAACGAGTGGCAGAAACTCTTTGTGAAACTCAGAGACATAACCGTAAGCTGCCCGCACTGCGGCTCAGGAACTTTCTTGGACGTAAACGCTGCCGAGCCGACCTGCATAAACTGCGGCAAAAAAATGCCGAAAACCTTTGCACTGAAAATAAAAGGCGGATTGATTGACAACACGGTAGCGCTGTATCCGCACAGCAAACTTTACAAATGCCATACGGACAGTTCCAATGACAACGACTACAAAGAAATTGTCGGAGAAGTGCTGCTCGGCAAATCAACGCCGGTGAAACTTGGCTTGAAAAATCTGTCAGGCAACAGCTGGACGGTAGAGTTAAACGACGGAAGCAGCGTAACTTTGGAAAACGGCAAAACAGTCGTACTAGGCTCTGGCTTGAAATTCAAATTCAACAGCAGTGTGAACGGCGAAGTAATTCTGACAAACTAATATAAAGGGGAGATACATTATGGGACTTTATGACGATACCGTAGAAGTTGCCCGCAGATGCATGGTTTTGTTCTTTGTGGTGGACACATCAGGAAGTATGGCTGGGACAAAAATCGGAGCGGTTAATCAGGCAGTTGCGGAAGTTGTTCCTGAAATAGCGAAATTATCTTCGGACAATGCCGACGCGGAAATAAAAATCGCCGCGATGAAATTTGACAATAACGCTGAATGGATAACGCCGCAGCCTGTTGAAGCCGAAAATTTCCGTTGGGACGATCTTGATGTAGGGGGCGGCACATATCTCGGCGAAGCTTGCAGGGCGCTTTGCGAAAAACTTTCGCGCAACGCGTTTATGCAGGAAGCTACAGGCTCATACGCGCCGGCCATATTCCTTATGTCAGACGGGGAACCGCTTGACGAATATCAGAAAGAACTGGCGAAACTCAAAGAAAACAAATGGTTCCAGAAGGCTATTAAAGTTGCAATCGCTATCGGTGAAGATGCCGACAAAGATGTGCTTGCGGAATTTACTGGGACAACAGAAACGGTTATAGAAGCCCATTCGCCGGAAGCCCTTATGAAACTAATAAAATTTGTCAGCGTAAGAGCTTCACAAATTGGAAGCAAAAGCACGGGAATATCTACGGGCGCGGCGTCAGGCGCAATATCAAGCAAAATGCAGGACTTTGCGACAGGTTTTCAGGCAGATGCCGCTGAGGCAGCCGCCGGAGCTATAGACGATGATTTTGATTAAGGACGGACAAAAAACTGAATTCAAACCGTTTGCGGTCAGAACAATAGGATCTTCACATATTGCGAAAAACCGTCCTTGCGAAGACTATGCTCTGAAAAATGATACAGAGACATATTCCTTGATTGCGGTATGCGACGGACACGGCGGAGATGATTACGTCAGAAGCGAAAAAGGTTCACGCTTTGCGGCAGAGTCGGCGGAAAGCTGTGTAGCTGAATTTGTCGCAGAGGCTGACATAGAAAAACTTCGTACCGAAAAACGCAGAAAAGAAATGTTCAGGCAGCTTGAAACAAGCATAATCGCGCGGTGGGACGAAAAAGTTTCAGCAGACTGGGCTGAAAATCCGCTTACTGAAGAAGAAAAGGCGATAATCTCTGACAAAGCAAAAGTCAGATACGAAAACGGACGTTTTCAGCCTGCTTATGGGACAACGCTTATAACGGTGGTTTTTACGAAAGAGTATTGGTTTGCGCTGCAAATCGGCGACGGCAGATGCGTTATGCTCGATGATGAGGATAATTTCAGCCAGCCTGTGCCGTGGGACGACAAATGCGAAGGAACTGCTACAACTTCAATTTGTGACAGCAGTTCAATAAATGAATTTCGCAGCTGCTTCTCGGAAAAATTTCCCAAAGCAGTATTTATCGCGTCCGACGGAGTGGAGGACAGCTTCCGCGATGAAGAAAAAATGTATGCCTTCTACAAAGCGGTTTACAGTTCGTTTGCTGACAAAGAAAAAGCATGGGAAACGGCGGAAGGCGAATTGCAGGACTACCTGCCGCGAATGTCGGAAAAAGGCAGTCACGACGATATATCCGTAGCCGGTATTCTTAAAATTCAGGCAGAAGAAAACGCAGCGGTCGCAGCTGATACAGACGTTGCAAAAACAACGCAGAACGAGGACACAGAAACGGCGAAGGAAGAAAAAAATTCGGCGGGCGTGGGCGGATGTTTGCGGAGATGGATTCAATGGAAGTAAAAAACGAAAAGATAATAAGTAACATTCAAAATCTTTTATTCGCCAATCAGAAGATACTGAGCGACAAAACAAAACTGAAAGGCGTCATCGGCGATTACGTGTACGATGCGGATTTGAAACAGGCGATGAGAGAACTCATCGAGTTGGATTTTGCCGGTGAACTGCTGTCGTCTAACGACACGGCGCGGCTTAAGAAAATCGCGCAAAAAGACGTTGACAAAGTAAGCAGAGAAACAGGTATTGACCGCGGGGAAGTATGCCTTGCAGCGAATATGCTGTACAAAATTGTCAAAGCCGAAGCGAACGAGTTGCTTGAAAATCAGACTGTCGCGGTGAAAAAAACTACTGTTAAAAAAACAGCAGCAAAAAAAACACAAACCGTCAGCCGGACGCAAGCGCAGACCGTTCAGCCTCAGCAGGCTTACGCGCCGTCGCCTGTTCAGCAAAAACCGAAAAAACACCGCCTTAGAAAATTCTTCAAGTTTCTTCTGTTGTTGTCAATACTTGGCGGAGTGTACGACTGGTACGACTCAACCACAAAAGGCGAACTTGTTATCAACGGCGTGAACGGCAAATTATACGTTGAAGGAGCGTTTGTTTCTGATACCCCCTGCAAAATTTCATTAAAAGAAGGAACTTACAACGTTAAAGTAGCGTCAGGAAACAAATACTGGAAAGACAAAGTGTACGTCACAGCGAAAAACACTATTGAACCTGACGTAGAAATGACAGAAGCGCAAACCAAAAAAACGTCGGCGCGTACAGTTGTTCCAAAGATGAAGGAAACGCCGCGGCAAACGGAAAAACCGATTAAAAGCGCCGCGCAGAAAACGCCGCAAAAAACGGACGAAACAAAAGAAACAGACGAGGCGGAGGAAGCTCGCCGCAACATAGACAAAATAATGAGCGGAATGCAGTCGCAGGGAGCTATTTCGGCAGGCTACGCGTCACAGCCTGAAAAAACGCGTCCGGAAAACAAACAGCGCAAAACAGCAGTTCGCCGTACGAAAAAACAAAACATATCGGCACAAAAAACGGCAGCGCAGAAAAACGATGCGAAAGAAGCTGCTAAACGCCGCAGGGAAGAAAACCTGCGCCGTATCAGACAGGAAAATCAATAAACGGAGGCGGAAACGGTGAAAATTATCCGAAAAATCAAAAAACTGACCGGCGCGGTTCTGATACTTGGCATATTCGCTGCTCCGTCAATAGCTGACGACAAAACGGTACAACAAGTAGCAGTAGGTCTTGCGGTACTGAACGCGTTGTTCGGCGGTGCGTCAAACAATCAGCAGAACAGACAGCAAAATGACCCGCAGCTGATAAAGCTGAAAAGCACACTGCTTGAACACTCGGAAAAATTTGCAGATGATTTCTGTACGGCAGCGTCAAAATACGGCGGAAGCGAAGCGCTGAAAAAATTTAGGAAACTGTTTATGCAAAAAGGCATATCTGCTGAAATATCCGAAAGCTCGACCAATCCCGACAACGAAACTTTAACGGCGTATGACAACAAAGAGACAATCGAATTTGAAGTTGACAGCACGCATGAAACGGTAACGGTCACTGCCAGTGTCCCTGAAGTCGGGGTGTACGAGAAAACAACAAAAGAATTCAGCACCGCGCCGAAAATGACAATAACGGTACAAGAGACTGAATTTAATATGCTTGACAGCGCAGGCTTTGACGTTGCAGACAAATCAAGAAGCCCCGACGGATATTTGATACTGTCCAAAATACAGTCAGGCAGCGCAATGTCAAACTTAGGGGCTCTTGAAGGCTCTGACCTGTACACGGTAGATGCGCTGAATACCAAAACCTGCTCGGCGCAGGAGCTTCGCGAGTACATAAAACAGCGTGCAAAAGAAGGCGCGAAAATAACAGTTTCGTTTATGGCGGATGACGGAAGCAGAAAAAACATTGACGTCCGGCTTAAATAAGCGAGGATAAGAGAGGCAGTCAGCGGTTAATACCGCTTTGCAATGCAAAATACAATATTAAAGGAGAGAAACATGATGAAAAAAACAATCAAAAAAGCGGCAATTCTGTTTGCGGTAATATCCGTAATTTTCGCGTTTGCTACGCCCGTATTGGCAGCGCAGTCCGAACAAGCCTTGCTCAAAGCGGCAAACAGTGGAAACAAGAACGCGATGTTCGAACTTGCTCAATTCTATTTATATGAAAAAAAAGATGAAATCAAAGCTTCTCAGTGGTTCAAGAAAGCTGCTGATGCAGGGCATGTAGATGCTATGTATGCAATGAGCAGCATAGTTGCGTTTTTTGCAAACAGTCCTGAACTTGCAATAAAATGGACTGAAAAAGCTGCTAACAATGGACATCCTCAAGCAATGTACGAGATGGTAGAAAGGTGCGAGAAGCAGGATGATTATAAAAAAGCTATTAGCTGGTTGGAAAAAACCGCAAAAACGAATGATGAGTTTTTGCAGGGGAAAGCTATAAAGAAGCTTGTTTATTATTATTTAAAAGGTCAAAAAGGTGCAGATAACAAAAAAAGTGTTTTACCGGATGAGACTAAAGCGATTAAATGGGCCGAAAAATTGAACAAAGAAGACAAAATACAGGTTGCGTGTCTTATTGGCGAATGCTACTACGGAGTGAGTGGCGACATAAAATTAGAACGCAATCTCACCAAAGCTAAAAAGTGGTTCAACATTGCAAAAACTGCCGGACATGAAAGTGAATTTTTGAAGCAGATTATCTTAATTGAAAATGAAGAGAAGATTAGAAAAATTGCGAAATAGCTATCTGAAATTGTCTTGTCTCGTGTTTGCCAACGGACACTATTTTGCAGACACACGAAGGAGGGATTCTGAAAGCTAAAATCTTATAACGGTTGACAGTATGGTAATTCTCGAAAATTCAAACAAAAGGAGAGAAAAGAAAATGAAAAAAGTATCAGCAATAGCAGCGGCTCTTTCAATATTTGCGTTTGCGGGCGCCGCGTTCGCAGGCGGAGCCTTTTCCCCCGGAGATTTGAAAGCATCGGCGGACAGCAAGGTCGGTGTTAAAGCGGCAAATACTGTCTATTTCGGAAACTACTGGATAACTTCCGCAAACACCGGCAGTCCGAAAGAAGCAATAGCTTGGAAACTTGTGTCCGCAAAATCAAAAGACAAAGACGGAAAAACAGCAGTTAAAATTCTGTCCGATCAGGGATTGTATGTGGGGAAATTTAACAACATGAATTATACTGGTAGGGCAGATGATGCTTCTATGTGGGAAAAAGCACCAATTCGCACTACGTTAAATGAAAGAACTAAAGGTGAAGGTTTTGCAGGTGATGCTTTTAGCACTAAAGAATATGATATGATCGCAATGGCTGATACCTATACAATGCCAGACAGTCAGGCAACACCGTATCAGGTTACAGTACCAGTACAAACCTACGACAAACTTTATCTTCTTAGCTATGAGGAAGCTAAGGACGGTGGTTCTGTAGGAGTTACAGGAAAAGATGATAGGGCAATCACACTCACAACCTTCGCCCAAAAATGTCCCGTGTATGGTCTATCATCAACCTATGATAGAGGAGAATCTTACGATGGTAGTATAAGATATTGGCTTCGCTCCCCTGCGGATGGATGGACTACTGATTATGTAAAGGGAGTTGCAAACAATTTTACTGATATTGATATCACAAGATTTAAAAGAGACACGATTATGGCAATTCGTCCTGCGTGCGAACTCAGCGCTGCTAATGTAGCGTTCCTTTCAGCAGCGGAAGGCGGAAAGTCAGAGGTTGCACTCGGAGCCGGTTTTGCCCTTGCAGATTACAGCGGAACAGAATTTAAGGTAACATTCATTGACGCGTCAGTTAACGCTCCGACAGTTAATCTGAAAATTGAAGACGGAAAACTGAACGGAACGTTCAGCGGAGCCGTGACAGGCACAAATCAGTATCTTTCGGCTTATCTCAAAAACAGCAGCGGAAAAGTGCTGAACTACGCCAAACTTGCTGACTGCGACACTGCGGCTGACGGCAGTTTTACGCTTGATTTCGCCGGTGTTGCTGACGGAGAATACAAACTCAGCTTCGTATCTGAACAGGAAAACGGCGCAAAACAGAGCGACTTTGCCTCAAAAGCTGCTGCTTATGTCGCGAAAGTAGCCGGTGGAAAAATCACGGAAATAAAAGAAGATACAAAACCTGAGCCGGAGCCTCAGCCAGAGCCTCAGCCGGAACCGGAGCCTACACCGAAACCGTCAGGCGATTCAGGTTCAGGCGGTGGCGGCTGCAACGCAGGCTTCGGAATGCTTGCACTGCTCTTTGCCGCGCCGATGTTCTTCAAAAAAGAAAAATAGGCACAGCACCGTAAAAGACAGCTAAACATAGAATTCGTCTGCACACGAATTTTATGGAGTTCAGCGGAGCAGCTCATAGAGAGTTGCTCCGCTTTAAGCCGAAGGGAGAAAGAATATGATTTATATACCGTTGATAATACTGACGATACTTGTACATTGGCTGTATCACAAGATTTTTGACGTTGTATATTTCGGCATGGGCGCTGTTGTGTCGGAATGGGTAGGCTGCTTTTTTGTCTCAGGAATAATTGTAGCCCTTTCTATGGTGTTTTGGTGGGCTGTGATCCCGATATTGCTCATTTTAATTGTCATTGCGGTAAAAAAGAAAAACAAAAACAAACTGGTGCAGTAAATTACAGGACAAAAATTCAGGCGGGGCGGTATGCTCCGCCTGTCTGTTGGTAATTCAGTAAAGGCGTCGCGCAGAAGCAGAAACGAGGCAGGGAAGCGTAAGCAAAATATAGAGCAGAAGCGAAAAAAACGAGGACGAATCCAGTCCTCGTTTTTTGCTGCGCTACAGAAGCGGGCTGAGGTCTATGCTGTAGATAAATTTGTCCGGAAGCTGCGGCGGACGTATAAAGACGGACATATACCACGGCAGATAGCAGATTTTCCCTTCCGTATGCAGATTGTCTTTGCAAAGCACGTACGCCTGTTTCAGGTTCCATGCCTCCACGCCGAGCAGGTTGTCAAGTGCCCTGTGCTTTTTGTAATCATTGCCTGATTTGACTTCAACGGGAAGTATGTTATTTCCGCTTTGCAGTACGAAATCTGTTTCGCCGTGCTGTTTGGAGTCAAAGTAGTTCAGCGTAAAGCCGTTTGTTTTCAGCTGCTGCGCGACGGCGTTTTCAAGTATGCTGCCGAGATTTATTCCCATGTCGCCGTTCAGCAGCGCGAATTGCACGTTGTCAAGACATGAGGCGCAGAGCAGCCCTGTGTCGTTCATATAAAGCTTGAACAGAGAGTGTTTTTCGTTCAGCGAAAGGGGAGAAACAGGCTGTGAAACGTTTCTGCAGGGCAGGGCAACGCCTGCTTCTTCCAGCCATTTGAAGCTTTCCTCGTAATTTTGAAGCCGCGCGTTTTTGTCAATTGAGGTAACGAAAAAACGCCTGTTTTTGTCGCCAAGCTGCGACGGCAGTCTGTCAAATACCGCTCTGATTTTGGGTTTGCTGCTTCCTTCCGCGTATTTTGAGATGTCAAGTCTGTATTGTTCAATGATGTCTTTTTGATAACCGATAACTTCGGCTATGTCGTGCCTGTCAACGTAGCGCTGCACCGCTTCGGGCATTCCGCCGACGACAATCCACGCGTAATACAGCCTGCATATCGCAGAATGTACGGAGCTGCTGACCGGCAGGTGTTTCTCAAAGCATTCCCTCAGGTATTCAATAGTGGAGTTTTGTATGCCATTTGCAAGCATAAATTCATAAAAATCCATCGGGTACATACGGTAGATTTCCTCATAGCCCACGGGGTAGGATTTAACGTTTTTATGGCGTATGCCGAGCAGCGAGCCCGATTCGGCGTAGTCGTAACGTCCGTCTTCGACAAGAAATTTTATTGCCGTCCGCGCTTCCGGACATTCCTGTATTTCGTCAAGGAACACAAGAGTTTTTCCCGCCGGCATGGGAGTTCTGGCGTAGGCGGTCAAATTGGCGGTCAGCGTGTCCGCATCGAGAGCCCCCGAAAAAATTTTCGCGGCGTCTCTGTCAGTGACAAAGTTTATTTCAACAAAACATTCGTAATTTTCTTTGGCGAACTCGCGGATAAGCGTCGTTTTTCCTGTCTGCCTTGCTCCGGCAAGGCATATTGCCTTTCGTGCGTTTGTCCCGCCGGATTTCCATTTCAGCAGCGTTTCATAAAGCCTTCTGTAAAGCATACCGCCGCCTCCTTAACAAAATTCTTGATTTCAATGGGCATATTTTAACAAAATTCTAAAATATTTTCCAGTAAATTTAACAAAATTCTTAGTATATCGTGTTTGTATTTGAAGCAAAAAAACGAGGACAATTCAGTCCTCATTTTTTGTATTCCGTATCGGGTTCAAATTTGGCTTCGCCGTTTTCGTCCGTCACAATCAAATCTTCGTGTTCAACGAGGTCGGCGCGGAGCACCATGCAGCGGTTTTCTTTATCCAGATAAACGGATATTGTGGGAATATACCCGGGGCGTTTCATTTCTTCCGGTATGATTTTGAATACGTTTCTGCCGAGTATCTGTTTCAGCTCTTTTGTCAGAGGAGTATTCTTGCAGAATTTTAACTGCTGACTGCCTGATACCTGAAAG
>JAGHTZ010000044.1 GCA_018065065.1 Candidatus Equadaptatus faecalis
AGCCGTTATGAAACAGGCAGCCACATAGACCTCAACAGCACAAACGTTGCGGCGGGACTCTCAAAGAAAGTAAAAGACAACGTAACGCTTGGAATATTCGTTGAAGGCGGAAACGGACGCTACACGACAGAAAACGAATTTGAAGACGGCAACGTAAGAGCGGACGGCGACGTCAACTACTTCGGCGGCGGTATATTCCTCAAAGCGGAAGGCAAAAAGACAGCCAAAGGACAGCTCCACGGAGAAGCCTCATTCAGAGCGGGACACATGAACAGCGACTACAACAGCGAAACGTTTAACCCCGGAGAAAGCACCCGCTTTGACACAAGCAACGCCTACATGGGAGCGCACGCAGCAGTCGGTTACAAATGGAACGTAACAAACGGCGGCAACATTGACACCTACGTCAAATACCTCTGGAACAGACAAAACAGCGACAGCCCTGTAATAGACGGCGAACAATTTGACCTTGACGCGATAAACTCTCACAGACTTCGCGCGGGCTTCCGCTACAACGGCAAAGAAACAAAAGAAGGGATAAAATTCTTCGGCGGACTTGCCTACGAATACGAATTTGACGGAGTTGCGAAAGGACATCTGGGAGAATACGCGCTGCTTGAACCTGACTTCAAAGGCGGAAGCGGAATGGCGGAACTCGGCATAAAATACCATAAGCCGAACAGCCCCTGGAAAGTAGAACTTGGCGTAACAGGCTACACAGGCAAACGCGACAGCATAGGCGCGCACCTGAACGCGTGGTATGAGTTCGGGAAATAGAAGATAGCAGGTGGGGAGCAGCAGGTAGGGAGTAGGACGCAGAATCTACGTCCTGCGAACTACCGTCTGCCCCCTGCAGGTACTACCGCAAAAGCAACAGAGAAAAGACGGCGTGCAGCGCCTCTTTTCCCCGCCTTTCTGTACGAAGAAAATTCCTTATGTGAGTTTTACTCCTCCGTGTTCCATGGGACAGAAAGGCGCGGAAAAGAAAGCCATAAGCCATAAGCTAAAAGCTTAACGCTTATAGCTTATATCGCGAGTGAAACGAGCAAATAAAGGTGGGAGAAACAAGAGATGTACATAGGCAGTGTCAGGTTTTTCAAACATTTAATACTGCTGACGATAATAACGGTAATAACGGTACTGTCGCTGCTCTTGTGGAAATCCTGCCGCAAAAACAGCAGGCTGGAATACCGGCTTGCGCTAACAGAGCAGCTGACAGCGGCGGCAACAGGCGGCAAAACGCCGTACGAAGCGTCAGCCGGACGTCAGACGAAAAAAGAAAAACGGCGCAGCGGAATTGACCTGCGCGAAATGCTTCACTCATCAGCGCCGGAATATCAGAAACTGTATCCCGACCTGTACGCGCCGGCAAAGGCAGCAGCGGAAAAAACAGAAGCCAAAACAGTGTACCTCACCTTTGACGACGGACCGAGCGCGTGTACAAGACAAATACTTGACACATTGGACTTTGAAAACGTGAAAGCGACATTCTTTGTCAAAGGCACTACAAACGAAGATGACCTGAAGACAATGAAAGAAGCCGCGCGCAAAGGACACACCATAGGAATGCACAGCTACTCGCACAGCTACAAATACATATACGCCTCGGTAGAAAACTTTCTGAAAGACATGCACAACATAAGCGCGCTCATCAGACAGACAACGGGGCAGGAACCGGCGGTATTCCGCTTTCCGGGAGGCAGCATAAGCGGAGTGAACCTGCGGCTGCACGAACAGCTTATGTCGGAAATGCTGAGACGCGGCTTTATCCCGTACGACTGGACAATTTCATCGGGAGACGCTGAAACAAAAAACATAACGGCAGACGGCATAGCCCAAAGAGTAATAGACGAAGTAAGCAAAAGCGAAGAACCCGCATTTGTACTGCTGCACGACTCAGGCAAAAAACAGGCAACGGCACAGGCGCTTGGCAGAATAATAAAAGAACTGAAACAAAAAGGCTACAGCTTCAAAGCGGTAACGCCCGACGTAAAACCGGCATTATTCAGTCCAAGATAAAAGATAACAGAAACAAAAAAGGGGAGAACAAAAACAATGAGCGCGAAAGAAAACTTTGGCAAGGCAGCATACGAACTTTTTGGAATAGGCAGCGGCGAAACGGCAGAACAGGAAAAACAGGGAAAAAAAGCCGGTGAAAACATCGAAACGGCAGAAATGGCGGCAAAACAGCCGGTAAGAACAGAAAAACCTGTTGAAGCCAAAGCGGCACAGCCTGCGGTACACGAGACAGGCTCAAACTGCACGATAAAAACAACCGGTGACATAGAAATCATCGGCAGCTGCGACGGTGACATTATAGCCGGAGGCAGAATAACGCTTCACGGCAGCCACACCGGCAGCATTAGTGCTCAGACAATAGAACTTCTTGACTGCACAATAAACGGAGACGTCAGCATAGAACAAAAACTGATAATTGGCGAGAACGCGGCAATCAACGGCAGCGTCTATGCCAGAGAACTTGACTGTGCAGGAACGGTCAACGGAGATGCCGCAGTCAACGGGCGCGTCAGTCTCAGAAGCACGGCAGACATACGCGGCAACGTCCGCGCTGTGGCAATGAACATGGAAGAAGGAGCGCAAATCGAAGGCGGATTTGAAATCAGACGAAACCTGTTCAGCGAATAAAACAAATAAAACAAACAAAACAAACAAAAGAGAGGGAAACAAAATGCCGAAGACACACAAAAAAAACAGCATATTGCTTGCGATACTGCTTGCGGCAGTATTGACAATACCGTTTGCCAAAACAGCCGAAGCTGCCGACGGCAAAGCGGACTTTCGCAAAATATTCCTCTCCATGCCCGAATACATAGCAGCGCAGCGGCAGTATATCGAAATGGCAAAACAAAAAGCGGTGGAATACGACCGTCTGACGGCAAATGCCAAAGACGAACAGACGAAACAGCAGCTGAAAAAGCAGCACGAAACATGGCAGGCACAAACCAACGTTGAAATAATGACGCCTGTAGTGAACAAAGCAAAACAAGTTATAAACCAAGTGGCGGCAGACAGAAAACTGCAGCATATATACGACAGCCAAAGCAGCGAAGCGGCAAAAGCGGAAACAGACGTTACAGCAGACGTAATAACGCGCCTTGCGCAGGACAGGGCGCGGCATACGGCAGACGGCACGAAACAACCGGCAAAAACGGAAGCAAAGCCGCAGCCGAAACCGGTGCAGCCTGTACAAACAGTGAAAGCAAAACCTGCGCCCGTCGCGGAAAACAAACCTGCAAAAGCCGAAGCTCCTGCGAAAGCCGCAAAGCCGCAGGTTAAACAACCCGCTAAAGCCGAAAAACCGCAGGTAAAACCTCAGACTGTGTCTGCTTCCGGCGGCGCGACGATAATCCAGTTTGGCGCGGACACAGAGCCTGACGAAATGCGGCAGTGGGTTGCGAAAGCGAAGAAAAACGGCATCGCAAGCGCTCACGTTGAAGAAAACGTCAACTCAAAAGGGCGCAAATGGTGGCGTGCGCGCGCGACGGCAAACAGCAAAGAGGAGGCGGAAGCTATATGCGCGAAACTCAAAGCCATAGGCTTGAAATACTACATAGTCAGATAGTAGTAAAGCAATAAAGAAAGAACAATGAATAATTAAGAATGGCAAGCAGTAAGTGGTAAGCGATAAGCTTGAAGCAAAAAAATCATTGTCTCGCGTGCCCCGTAGGGGTATGCTGCATGGAGCGAAGCGGAAGTGCAGCATACAGTGGCTTTGAAAAGACCTTGAAAAACAAAAGACACTGGATTCCGATTTTCATCGGAATGACGAGAGAAAACCTTGAAAAGCAAAAAAAACGTCATACCGTGCTTGACACGGTATCCAGCGACTTTACGGGCGAAGCCCGTTCGGTATTGAAAAACCAACGACACTGGATTCTGCGCTGCACTTCGTGCCCGCAGAAAGACTAATAAAAAGGCAGAAAGACAAAGATTTTAACGGTTCTAAGGTTCTAACGCTTACAG
>JAGHTZ010000045.1 GCA_018065065.1 Candidatus Equadaptatus faecalis
TCTGTGACCGGGGTGTGAGCAGGGAAAGCAAGAGCCCTGCGGCTTCGGAGGAAAATGAACGGTGCTCCCAGTAAGAAGTAATCCGAAGTTAAGCTTTAAGCTTATGTTTGTTGTGGCAAAAGTTCATTAGCTACACGCTGCACGTCAAGTGCAAAAGGTGTTAAAGCTTATAGCTTATGGCGTATGGCTTATAGCTTATGTTTACTGTACCTTTTTCGCTGTTCGGCAATTATCATTTTACAAGTGTCGTGCAGCGAAAGTGAACGTTTTAACAAGTATTGCGAAGCAAAAGTGATTTTTTTTTACAGGAGGAAACTATCCAATGAAAAAGAAAACGAAAAGAATAGAAAAAGAACTTGGAAAATCACACAGACGCGTTGCGCGTGAAGAACGGCTGAAAGAAAAGAAGAAACAGGGACCGAAAAAACGCAGCAATGGAAACGGGCTTAAGAAAAACATTAAGCACAAAAAGCTGCTCGATTTTCAGGTTGCGGGACAGCACAGTCTGAAATTCTGCAAAACAACTCCCTACACAAGGGAAGTGAAAAAAATTCTCGGAAGCGCGGCTCTTAAAATCATTCCCGAAGAAATACGGGACAAAGACGGAATTGTACCGCAGCTTTCAATCTACAGGGACACAAAAAACAACAAAATCGTCATAAGCTGCAATGCCTTTGAACGCTCCGACATCATCACAACGGACGAAAACGGCAATCCCTGTTTTCTTCCCGACACAGAATTTTCCAATGCAAGATATTAAATACAGACAAGCGGAGGACTGAAACCAGTCCCCCGCTTTTGTTATTCTCATACGCTCCGGCGCGAATTGAGGTTTAAAACTCAAACGATATTAACGTGACAATTTCAGCGCTATTGTTTATGAAACACAAATAAGTATTCGTGAGCAATAAGCAGAAAATTATACTTAACGCTGTTTGTTTTCCAGTAGCCCGTTGCCTTGCAGTTGTGCTGCTGTTTGATAATAAGTTCTTTAAGTTTGAAACCGGCGTTTTCAAAAATTTTCATAACCTCAAACGACAACGGAACCATATGCCCGTTTTGGCGTGTGTCGCCCATAAGTATTGCGCAGTATTTTCCTTTTTTCAGCACACGATAGCTTTCACTCGCCACCTTACGCATTTCTTCCAAAAACTCTTTGACTTTCAAATGTGACATATCTTCTGCAATATCTTCGCTGTACTGAATAATATTTGCATACGGCGGATGCGTACAGATTAAATCTATGCTTTCGTCCAATATCGGCTTTAAATCTCTTGCGTCACCCTTTAATATCGTTACCTGCCCATTTGCACCTTCGCGTTCAAAATTTGTTTTTTCCCTGCAACGCTCTAAGGCTATATCATTAACGTCAATACCGATTATATTGCGATTGAGCAGTTTCGCTTCAACAAGTGTCGTTCCCCCACCAACAAATTGATCCAACACAAGATCATTTTCCTGTGAGTACCTTAAAAGTATATTTCTCGGTATGTACGGCGACCAGTTGCCGCGCCATTTTGCATCGTGTGTAGCCCACTTGCCGCGATCAGGAAAACTCCAAAC
>JAGHTZ010000046.1 GCA_018065065.1 Candidatus Equadaptatus faecalis
TCGTATTATACCCCATCGCCGTGGAAGCCACTCCGCTGGCGGTCGTACCATACCCCATCGCCGTGGAATAATCTCCTTAGGCGGTCGTACCATACCCCATCGACGTGGAATAATTGCCGCTGGAGGTCGTACCATACCCCATCGCCGTGGAATTCGCACCGCTGGCGGTCGTACCATGCCCCATCGCCGTGGAATTCGCACTGCTGGCGTTCGTATGATACCCCATCGCCGTGGAATAGCTCCCTTTAGCTTTGGGTACATGTTCTCCGCCACTACTGGTTTCAAGGCTGTCGTCATAGATTATTATACCTGTGCTATCCGCAGTATCATCTGCATTTCTGCCGTTTTTGACAACGGGTGTTGCCATTGCAGGCGATGCCGCCGCGCAAATGAACGATACGAGCATTAGGACTGCCGCTAACTTCTTGAAATTTCTCATTTCTTCTTGCTCCCTTTCTGTTTCTGTTTTTTGGTGCCTGTGCTGTCTATTTTTATCGCTTTTCAGCGTTGTTTTGAGATTTGTTCTCCGTCTTTCTGCGGGCTTCGTCAGGAGCAGCGCAGAATCCAGCGTCTTTGCCCCGCAGGGGCTAATAAAAAAACCAATTACCATAAGAAACAATTACCAGAAGAACCAATGACTATAAAATACAATTACCATAAAATACAATTACAATCTTGTCTTTCTGCGGAAAGCCAAAAGGCTTTAGCGCATCCAGTGTCGTTAATTCTTTTTTCCAACGGGCAAAGCCCGTAAAGCCGCTGGATGCTGCGCTGCTCCTAACGGAGCCCGCAGCAAGACGAAGATTTTTTAGCTTTTCACTTTGCATTTTGCACTTTTCATTGCTTTTACCACAGCAAACATTTGCGGTGTTTATCACATCGCTTCTTTTATTTTCAGTATTTGAGTTTATTTTTTGAATTTTTTGTTTTTCTTCGGGGAATTTTTGAGAAATGAACTTTAGTTCAGTTTCAGAGGAGGGGAAGAAACACCTAAATGACGCCTTAAACGAGGCGGTTATGTATGTATGTATGTATGTATGTATGTATGTATGTATGTATGTATGAAATCAGGTCAGACATACTCATATTTTTACACGTTTTCGCATACGTCATGCACGCTGTACACATATCCCCCCCCCTCCGAAACTAAAGTTCAATTACGATAAAAACCAATTACGAATGATTTGTGTCGTCAGTCGTTTGTGAATTTTATCACATTCTCAAGCCAACAAAACAATTCCGGCTCAATGCCGCAAACACTTCAGAGATTATAAAATCCTCTTTTTCAGTTGTCAAGCCTTTTCACATTTCTTTTTGCAAGCCGGCGACAAAAGGGCGAATGGCGGAAAAACCAATGACCCAAAGAACCAATTACGACAAAGTACAATTACTATAAGAAACAATGACTATAAGCAGCAATTACGGTGTCCGCTGAAGCGGACGTTTGAAGTTAAAACCGTAAGGGCACGCGTACTGCCGCCTAACGACTATTGACTGACAACCGCAGCAGTTCGCTTTTTACTTCTTCCGTGTACTGTTTCGCAAATCTGCACAGCGCACCGTTCATTGTTTCGTTTTTCAGCCTCGTCGCGCGGATAAATTCCGCATGAAGCAGGGGATTGAGTTTTGTTGCTACTTTCTTTGTCTGTTCTGTCATTGTGTTTACTCCTTTCTGTGTGTGTTAAGAAAACCAATTACGATAAGGTGCAATTACCATAAGAAACAATTACCCAAAAAACCAATTACTATAAAATACAATTACTATCTTGTCTTTCTGCGGAAGCCGACAGGCTTAGCGCAGAATCCAGTGTCTTTGGTTTTTCTTTTCAATAGCTCACTTCGCTCGCGAAAGCCGCTGGATGCTGCACTTCCGCTGCGCTCCATGCAGCAAGACAAAGATTTTTTTGCTTTTCACTTTGCATTTTGCACTTTGCATTTTGCATTTTGCACTTTGCATTTTGCATTTTGCATTTTTCACTTTGCACTTTGCATTTTTCACTTTTCACTTTGCACTTTGCATTTAGCTTTTGGCTTTCCGCTCGCCATTCTTAATTCTTCATTATTCATTATTCATTGCTTTTACGGCTCCCGCCCACGGCGCAAGTTTTTCCCGCAGCCGTTTTACCCGCCTGTTCACCGCCGTGTGGGACAGTCTGAGCCGTTTTGCCGCTTCTCTTGCCGAGTGTCCGGCATAAAGCAGTTCCGCAAGTTTCATTTCTTTTCTGTCAAGCAGACGCGAGAGTCTGCAAAACATTTCCGTTTCTTCGTCCGCAAACCCGTCGTCGTGGATTTCGTCCGTTACGTCAAAGGGATGTTCTTCGCTTTCCATAAGCAGTTCAAGCGATACGTCGCGCTGCCGTTCACCGCGCATCTGCGCCGCTATTTTGCTTACTATGCTTCTGAGGTTTTTGCATACCGTTTTCAGCGCGCTTTGTTTGCTGAAGCCTTTTTTGCCTTCAAAGAGACGGTACACTGCCATTACGCTTTCCTGTACAAGGTCGTCGTGCAGCGTTTCGTTTTCGCTTCTTTTCTGCGTGCGTTCCGCAAACAGGTATATCAGTCCGCTGTTTTCCTCTATTATTTCGTTGAGGATTTTAAGTTCCCTTTCGCCGAGGCGGATTTGTCCGTTTCTTTTGTAGCCCGTGCTTGTCGTGTAAGCCGATACATTGTTTGTTCTATTTGTTCTGTTCATTTTTTCTCTCCTTTCGTTTCGTTCACTCGAGCTGTAAGCGTTAAGCTTGAAGCGTTAAGCTGTAAGCTTTAGAACCTTTAAGACTTTTGGCTTACTGCTTTTTGCTTTTGCTTACAGCTTTTGGCTTAGTGCTTACTGCTTCTCTCCGTCATTCTGCGGAAAGCCAAAAGGCTTTAGCGCAGAATCCAGCGTCGTTAATTCTTTTTTTCTAACGGGCAAAGCCCGTAAAGCCGCTGGACCCTGCGCTGACGCTTCGCGTCCCGCAGTGAGACGGGGATTTTAAGCCACTGGGCTCCGTGTCAAGCACGGAGCGACGGAGATTTTTTGCTTTTCAAGGTTTTCTCTCGTCATTCCGGCAGAAGCCGGAATCCAGTGTCTTTGCCCCGCAGGGGGACGGGGATTTTTTGCTTTTGCTTTTGGCTTAGTGCTTACCGCTTAATGCTCATTTTTCACTTTGCATTTAGCACTTTGCACTTTGCATTTTGCATTTTGCACTTTGCACTTTGCACTTTGCATTTCTTTCCCCGTCTCCCGCGCCGTGCGCACTACATCTCAACGTCTGTTGTGGTCGTTTCAATGACTTCCGCGCCGTTTGCGGAGGCTATGTTTCCGGCTATCGGCTGCTGTGTTACAACTTCGTCCATCGCCGTTTTTACAAGCTGTGCGCCCGAACCTTCTTTGAGCCCGTCTTTGACGTAGTTCAGGATTATGTTGTGTTCCGTTCCGTCACTTTTGAGAAATTTCATTTTGAGTTTTCTCGTAGTTACTACCGCGTTTTTCATTCGTTTTCACCTCCTTTGTCTGCTCGTTTCACTCGCGCTGTAAGCTGTAAGCTTGAAGCGTTAGAACCTTTTTTACTCGTCTTTCTGCGGACGGCGCAGCCGTAGCGCAGAATCCAGTGTCTTTGCCCCGCAGGGGCTTATTTCTGACGGACAAAGCCCGTAAAGCCGCTGGACCCTGCGCAAGCCCGTTGGGCTTCGCAGGGAGACGGGGATTTTTTTGCTTTTTGCTTTTGGCTTAGTGCTTACCGCTTAATGCTCATTTTTCACTTTGCATTTTTCACTTTGCACTTTGCACTTTTCACTTTGCACTTTGCATTTTGCATTTTGCTTTCTCCTCGCGCTACTCTTCTATCAGGTCAACGCTGTTGCGTTTGACGGCGGTCGGCGCTGATACAAACAGCGGTTTGAAGCTGCCTGCTACTGTGCTGAGCGTGTTTGCCGTCGCAGTCGGCGAAATCTTGCTGACCGATACCGTTTTCTTGGCGTCGTCCACCGTCAGCGAGAATTTCATTGCCATGCTTTCGTTTTCAAACTGTGCCATGTTTTTCACCTCCTTTCGTTC
Source organism: Candidatus Equadaptatus faecalis (assembly GCA_018065065.1). NCBI lineage: Bacteria > Thermotogati > Synergistota > Synergistia > Synergistales > Synergistaceae > Candidatus Equadaptatus > Candidatus Equadaptatus faecalis. Next base: position 4,037 of record JAGHTZ010000046.1, read on the forward strand.
ACTTCGTTCACTCGCGCTATAAGCTATAAGCTTTAAGCTTGAAGCGGTAAGCTATAAGCTATAAGTTTGAAGCTTGAAAACCTTTTTAATCCGTCATACCGCAATGCTTCTGTGCGGTATCCAGTGTCTTTTTCTTCTAAAACCCCGCTCGTTTCACTCGCGTAAAGCCACTGGGCTCCGCATCGCAGTGCGGAGCAACGGGGATTTTTTTGCTTAATGCTTACTGCTTAATGCTTATTGCTTACTGCTTATAGCTTGCTTTTCTTCATTCTTCATTCTTCATTCTTCATTGCTTTTCACTTTCTCCCTCCACTATATAAATAGGCTTTCAGGGTTAAAAAATGGAAACCCTTTCGTTTTCTGTTTTGCCGCTGAAAGCAGTTTTCATGCGGTTTTACAGTCACGGGGGTTTCCATTTTCGGTGGCATGCAGCCTATTTATACAGTAGAGAGGGTTGACGATTTTTCGTCGGGCATGGCTTTTCTGAGACAGTTGTATGACCTGCCGAGGTCTGTTTTTGCGGCTGTTTCTCGGCAGAGAAGCTACGCCTTATACATCTCTCACGCATTACGTGATGCGGCTCCAAACGGAGGTAAGCCCGTTGCTTTTCAGCTAAAGCTCTGCAACACTTCGGTAACGGCACGCTTAGCGGTCGG
>JAGHTZ010000047.1 GCA_018065065.1 Candidatus Equadaptatus faecalis
ATGATTTTAAGAGCCGCGCTTCCGAGAAATTTTTTCACTTCCCTTGTGTAGGGAGTTATTTTGCAGAATTTCAGACTGCGCTGTCCCGCAACCTGAAAATCGAGCAGCTTTTTGTGCTTAATGTTTTTCTTAAGCCCGTTTCCATTGCTGCGTTTTTTCGGACCCTGTTTCTTCTTTTCTTTCAGCCGTTCTTCACGTGCAACGCGTCTGTGTGATTTTCCAATTTCTTTTTCTATTCTTTTCGTTTTCTTTTTCATTGGATAGTTTCCTCCTGTAAAATTTGATTTTGGGTACAATAAACATAGCTTTCAGCAGTAAGCAACAAGCCGTAAGCAGAATAACGTGATAAAAATAAAATCTTTTCACTTCTTTTTGCTTGCAGCTTAACGCTTAAAGCTTAAGGCTTAAAGCTTAACTCCGGATTACTTCTTACTGGGAGCACCGTTCATTTTCCTCCGAAGCCGCAGGGCTCTTGCTTTCCCTGCTCACACCTTGGTCACAGAGGCCTCGCGTATAAGAGCTTAAGCCCGAACTCCGCCGGAGAACGTTACCGAAGTGCTTAAACCCTGTAGCCGTATGGGCAGCGGGCTTACCACCAAAGGTGCGCGCATCACGTAATGCGTAAAAGTGACAAAACCCGGAAGCTTTAGCAGGAAACGAAAGGAAGTGCAGGCTCTGCTAAGCCATCCCAACGTTTCAAAACCACCGAGCCGGAACAGGATTAAAAAAACAATTCTGTTTCCCGTCACCCTCTGCACTATAATGTTCATAGAATAAGAAATTTGTAACATGGGCAGAAATGAAAAAGAAATAGAAAAATCCCGAAAAGTTTTCAAAAGTTTTGGAAAGTTTTGTGCTTTTAAGGCGCAATAAGTTATATTGCCTGAATGGCTGAGACGCTCCGATGTCTGCAAATACTTAACTTGTAAATTCTATTTGTTTCGTGTGTTACGTATAAGCAATAACCCGAGGGGTAACCCCCAGGTTAAGAGAGACTTTGTACGGAGAAAAAGACTGGGAAATGCAGGAATGCAAATTTGCCCCTCTGTTGTTTTTTTGCAGAAAATTTTTCAGCCGTTTGCGTTTTGCACATTGCCGCTGTTTGCTGTAAAATATTGCCGTTAAGGAGCTGAGTGGTTTGGATCTTGAGCGCATAAGGAATTTCAGTATCATAGCCCACGTTGACCACGGCAAGTCCACGCTTGCCGACCGTTTGCTTGAGGAGACTGGGACGGTTGACAAGCGCAATATGCAGGCGCAGCTTTTGGATATGCTTGATTTGGAGCGCGAACGCGGCATTACGATTAAGCTTGTCCCCGTGCGTATGAATTACCGTGCGAAGGACGGGAAGGATTATATCCTCAATCTGATTGACACGCCGGGGCACGTTGACTTTTCATACGAGGTTTCGCGTTCCCTCGCCGCGTGCGAGGGCGCCGTTCTTGTTGTTGACGCCACTCAGGGCGTTGAGGCTCAGACGGTTGCGAACAGTTATCTCGCCGTTGACCTTGATTTGGAAATTCTTCCTGTGCTTAACAAGATAGATTTGCCGTCGGCGCATCCCGACGAGGTGAAGACGGAGCTTCGCGATATTGTTGGTATTGACGCTTCCGATGCCGTGAATATCAGCGCGAAGACGGGCGAGGGGGTTCCCGAGCTGCTTGAGCGCATTGTAAAGGAGGTTCCCGCGCCTTCGGGCGATGAGAACGCTCCGCTTCAGGCTTTGATTTTTGATTCCGTTTATGACAATTATCGCGGAATTATCTGCTACGTCCGCGTTGTGAACGGCGTTCTGCGTACGGGCAAGCAGGTGCATTTTATGGCTACGGGGCGCGATTACCTGATTGACGAGGTGGGCGTTTTCAAGCCTCAGATGCAGAAGGTTGACAGCCTCGGACCCGGGGAAGTCGGCTATATTACGGCAAGTCTCAAGTCTCTTGACGAGGCGCACGTCGGCGATACGATTACGGACAGCGCGCGTCCCGCCGCTCAGGCTCTGCCCGGCTACCGCAAGGTGAAGCCTGTCGTTTTCTGCGGCTTTTACCCCGTTGAGCGCGAGAATATAAATCAGCTTCGCGATGCTTTGGAGAAGCTGAGCGTTAACGATTCGTCAATTTTCTTTGAGCCTGAAAATTCCGTGGCTCTCGGTTTTGGTTTCCGCTGCGGTTTCCTCGGGCTTCTTCACATGGAGATTTCAAAGGAGCGTCTCAGCCGCGAGTTCGGCGTTGACCTTGTCGCGACCGCCCCTAACGTCAGCTATCAGATTGCCCTGACGGACGGCAGCGTTATTGAGGCGCACAGGCCTTCGGATTTCCCAGATACCGTCAGAATAGAGGAAATACGCGAGCCGTATATCAAGCTTTCGATTTTTATGCCGGACAGTTTCGTCGGCGCGGCTATGAAGCTCTGCCAGGAGAAACGCGGCACGTACGTCGGCATGGATTATCTCACGCCGGAGCGCGTCCGCCTTACCTACGACATGCCGCTTGCGGAGTTTATTCTTGATTTCAACGACAGGCTTAAGTCGTGTACGCGCGGCTATGCGTCTCTTGACTACGACCATATCGGTTTCCGCGCAGAGGAGCTTGTGAAGGTTGACATGCTTATTCAGGACGAGCCTGTTGACGCTTTTTCGTTTATCTGCCACAAGGATCAGGCGTACACACGCGGACACGCCGTTGTCGGCAGGCTTAAGGAGCTTATTCCGCGCCAGCTGTTTGAAATTCCCATTCAGGCGGCTGTCGGCAAGAAGGTTATCGTCCGCATGAATATTAAGGCGGTGCGCAAGGACGTTCTCGCAAAGTGTTACGGAGGAGACATTACGCGCAAACGCAAGCTGCTTGAAAAGCAGAAGGAAGGCAAGAAGAGAATGAAGCAGATCGGGCACGTTGCCATTCCGCAGGAAGCGTTCCTCGCCTTTATGGACGTTACCAAAACGGAGGACAAATAACGGCGTGGCGGAGCTTTCCGTCTATCTGCATATCCCTTTCTGCGAAAGAAAATGCCCGTACTGCGCATTCATAAGCTACGCGCGGGGGAACGGGGCAAAGGACCTTTATCTGGGCAGGCTCGCTGACGAACTTGCCTTTTGGCGTTCCAAACTCGGCGGCATTTCCGCGCGGACGCTTTACATAGGCGGAGGCACGCCGTCCTGTCTTTCGCTTTCTCAATGGGAAACACTTTCCGAAATTATTGAAAGGAATATGGATTTGTCCGCCTGTACGGAATTTACCGTTGAGGCGAACCCGAATTCGCTGACGAAGGATCTGCTTTCGTTCTGGAAGTCCGCCGGTGTTTCGCGCGTCAGTCTCGGTGTGCAGAGCCTTGACGACGAAGAACTGCAATTTCTCGGCCGTCTGCACGATTCAAAACGTGCGCTTGAGGCGGTTGAAAACGCCGTTGAGGCAGGTTTTTCCGTGAACGCCGATTTTATGTTCGGGATTCCCGGACAGATGCTTTCAAAATGGAAAAGCACGCTTGAAACAGCCGTAAAGCTTGGCCTTTCGCATGTTTCGCTCTATCAGCTGACGATTGAGGAGGGAACGCCGTTTGCCTCCCGCGGTTTTGAACTGCCTGAGGGATACGGGCAGTATCTTTTTGCACAGGAATATCTGCCTGAACGCGGTTACGTGCAGTACGAGGTCGCGAATTTTGCGCTTTCGGGAAAAGAGAGCAGACACAACCTGAATTACTGGAGAGGCGGAGATTATCTCGGCGCCGGAATTTCAGCCTCCGGCTATCTTGACGGAGTGCGCTGCACGAACGAAAGCGGTTTTGAGGAATACTGCGCGCTTGTCGCCGAAAAGGGAAACGCAGTTGTTTTCAGGGAAAAACTTGAACCGGACGCAGGTGCGAGGGAGGCTTCCGTGCTTCAGCTTCGCATGACCGAAGGAATAGACAGGGCAAAATACCGCGCGAAATACGGGGAAGCAGCGGAAAAATACGTGTTGTCCGTGCTTGAAAATTTCCCGTGCGAACTGTATTCCGTCACGCCTGAGCGCATTGCGCTGACACAGGCGGGAATGAGAGTCGCCAACAGAATCTGGACTGAACTGGTATAAAAGACGAGCTATAGGCTATATGCTATACGCTACAGGCTGGCTGCAAGTAATACTGCCGACTGACACTTTTGCTGTGCGGTACTTGAAAAAGTTCGCAGGCAGCCGGTAGTTTGAGGCGTTTGTCTGCAAGAAAACTCTTTTACGGACGGACTTTTCCATAAATATACGTCTTATTAAAAAGCCCTTACATTTATTTCCAAACAGAGTATAAATTCCGTATAATTCTTGACTTTCAGGCTGTTTCTGCGTATAATATCCGTATCATAACTATACAGAGGCAGGTTTGTATATGGCTGTAACACAGGAAGAGCTCAAAAGTATTGTCGGTCAGCATTGCGGAAAACGCGTTTTCTACCATGCGGCGAACGGCAGACGAAGGTCGAAGGACGACGTTGCCGTTATTGAGGCTGTCTATTCAAATCTTTTCACACTTCATCTTGAGAAGACGGACACGGTTGTTTCTTTCCGCTACATTGACCTGCTGACGCACGACGTTGAGCTTGTCCTCTGCGAAACAGGGGAAAAAATATATTAAAATCACAGCGTGATGCCCCGTACAGGGGCATTGCTTTGTTGAGAGAAGTTTGGAGCAATGTACTGTCCCGTAAAAATAAATCTCACGCTTCACGTGCTCGGCAGAAGATCCGACGGTTATCACGAGCTTCGCACCGTTTTTTGGAAGAAGGCGGGGGCGGAGTTGCTTGACGTACGCCGTGCGGAAAGCGGAAAAGGGAGCATAACGGTGGAAGGCGCGGAGATACAGGGCAAAAATCTGCTTGATTCCGTGCTTGAATTTGCTTCGCGGAAAATTTCAGTCCCGCCGCTTGAAATTAAGCTTTCAAAGCGTTATCCGCAGGGCTCTGGAATAGGCGCCGGAAGCGGAAACGCCGCGGCTTTGCTTGTGTGGCTTAAGGAAAACTGCGGACTGACCTATACGTCGGACGAGATTGCAAAGCTCGGTGCGGACGTCCTGACGCTCGCTCAGGACAACACGCTGAATTACGCTGAAGGGGCAGGGGAGAAGCTTTTTCCGCTTGCTGAAGAAATTAAGCTTCCGTGGCTGCTTGTTTTCCCGAAATGGAGCTCGTCAACGCCTGCCGCTTACCGTAAGCTCGACGAATACAGAGGGAATTTCTGTCCTGAGGACGCGGATTTTGCGGCTGAGGCGCGCGGAATTGTAAAAAAACTTTTGCAGAACGGCCGCGCAGGGCTTCTTCCGAACGATTTTCTTGCCCCTGCGCTCTGTGAGCATCCGGAGTACAATACCGCTTTTGGCATTGCGGACGGGGAAGGGGCTCTTGCCTGGGGAATGTGCGGAAGCGGAAGCGCGATGTTCTTCACGGCGCAGGACGAAACGCTGGACAGACTGGAAAAAATATTTGGCGCGCAGGATTTTGTTCTTGCGGCGGAAAGGCTGGTATAGATATGAAAGGACAGAGAACGGAGAGAATCGCGAGAATGGTGTCAAATTTTTTTATGACGCCGTCAAAGCCTGTTTCCGTTACGGAGCTTGCGGAAAAATTCAGCGTCTCAAAAACCGTTGTGAGCGACGATATGGAGGTCGTGGCGTCGGCATTCGCCGCAGACGGTTTCGGCGCCGTTCAGGTTGAAAGGGGGCGCAGCGGGGGAGCGCGTTTCCTGCCCGAGTGTACGCCCGAATACCGCAGGGCGGTGCTTGAAGAAACCGCCGAAAAGCTTTCGGACCCCGACAGATATCTTCCCGGCGGGCTGATTTATTACAACGACCTGATTTTTGACCCTGTTACGGCGCTTCCTCTCGGTTTGTCAATGGCGTCGCTTTTTGTTGACGCAAAGCCGGACATAATAGTCACCACCGAAGTTAAGGGTATTCCAGTTGCTCTTTTTACGGCGTATGCGCTCGGCTGTCCTCTCACGGTCTGCCGTTTCAGAAACCGTCCGAGCGACGGGGCGGCAATGGCTGTTCATTATCCGGCTGCAAACGGCGAAGTCCGCACGATGTACATGGGTACGAAGCAGATACAGAAAGGCTCAAGGGTGCTTATTATCGATGACTTTATGAGAGGCGGAAGCACTGCCGCCGGTATGCAGCTTATGGCGCGGCATTTTGAGGCTGAAATAGTCGGTACGGGGCTGTTTATTACAGCCGACAAGCCGCAGAAAAAGGCTGTCAGCGGCTACAAAACGCTGCTCAGGCTTACGGAATCCGAAGGCGCGGCAAAGCTTTCCGTCGCCTGCGACGATTAAGCCGCAGAAATAAAAAAAATAATTTGACTAAATCAAAGTTTTAGAGTACAATACCCGTCCGTTGGGAGTTGATGACAATGGAAGTCAAGGTCAACGTCGACGAATGTATCGGATGCGGCATCTGCGCGCAGCTCTGCCCTGAGGTTTTCGAAATTGACGAAGCCGCAGGCAAAAGCACGGTAAAGGCGCAGAGCGACTCTCCTGAGGTTAAAAACGCCATGGAGGCGTGTCCGGTCGGTGCCATTTATCCTAAAACAGAATAATTTTGCGGGCCTATAGCTCAATTGGCAGAGCTCCCGGCTCATAACCGGATGGTTCTAGGTTCGATTCCTGGTAGGCCCACCACTCGCAAACAAAACGTCCGCTTCGCGGACGTTTTTTTATTTTGTAATTTATTTCCCTGTGATTTTTTTAATCAGCGTTTCGGCAATCTGAGTTATTTCCGTTTCGGAAGCGTATTTTGATTCGAGTGTCAGAACGCTGTCGGGCAGACGGACGGCGAGCGAGCAGCCGCGCGACGGGTGCCTGTCAAATTCCGCCGCAAAGCCGCATACCGTGAGGCTTTTGAACACCGCGCCTTCGCCGAACAGCCCGTCGTCAGCGGTTCCGCTGATTTGTTTTGCTTTCCAGCCCTTGGGAGCGGCGCCGTTAATTCTTACGGCATGGCAGGGAACGCCCTGCGCCGTTCTGTAGTCGCGTTCAATCCATTCGCCTTTGCAGCCTGAAACGGTGTTGAGCTTTGTTGTCCGCGCGTCATAGTTAAACCAGCCTTCAACGTCGGGAAGCCCGATGTTTTTGCCTGTCAGAACTTCAACGAGAGGGGCGTCTGCCGCGTATGCCTGTGCCGTGAACAGCACAAGCACGGAAAGTATGACAAAAAATTTCTTCATTTCAATCACTCCGTATAAATTATAGCGTTATTTTGATATAATTACACAAGAATTAATGAAAAGAGGTAATTTTCTTGCTCAGGTTTGCTGTCAGGGTATTCGGATGCCAGATGAACGTATATGACGGAGACAGGCTTCGCACGGCTTTCGTGCACAGAGGCTGGGAGGAGACGGACGATGCTTCCGCGGATTTTGTCGTGCTTGTCACATGCAGCATACGCGACAAGGCGGAGCAGAAGGTTATAAGCGAAATAGGCCGCTACAATCTGCGTTACAAGGCAGACGGACAAAAGCCCGTTGTAGTGCTTATCGGCTGCATGGCTCAGAGAATAGGACGGGAGACGGCGAAGCGCTTCCCGTGCGTGAAGCTTGTTTCGGGGCCACGCCATTTGGGGCTTGTTCCGCAGGGCATTGAGGACGTGTTCAAAGACGGAGAAAGCCGTTTCTTCATGGACGACGACCCCCGCGCGCTTCAGGATTTGGAGGTTGCGCCTCTCGCGAGGACAAACCCGTACAAGGCGTACGTCACGATAAGCTACGGATGCGACAGATTTTGCAGTTATTGCATAGTGCCTTACGTCCGCGGACGGCTTCAGTCGCGCAGGCATGAGGATATTCTCGCGGAGTGCCGCACGCTGGCGGCGTCGGGTGCAAGCGAAATTACGCTGCTCGGGCAGAACGTTGACGCCTACGGAAAGGATACGAAGGATTACACCTTCGCGAAGCTTTTGAAAGACGTTTCGGAGATCGACGGCATTACGAGACTGCGTTTTGCAACGTCGCACCCGAAGGATTTTGACGAGGACATTCTGCAGGTTATGGCTGAAACGCCGAGTATCTGCCGTTCGATAAATCTTCCCGTCCAGTCGGGCAACGACAGGATACTCAAAGAGATGAACCGCGGCTACACGGTTGAAAAATACAGCGGACTTGTCAGAAAAATACGCGAAACCCTGCCGGATGTCATGCTCACCACCGATTTGATAGTCGGTTTTCCGGGCGAAACGGAGGAAGAATATAGGGATTCCTACAATATGCTCAGGGAACTGCGCTTTGACATAGTCCACACGGCTGCATATTCGCCGCGCGAGGGAACAAAGGCGGCGGTTATGGACTGCCAGATAGACAACCGCGTCAAGGCGCGCCGCCTGAACGAGATAAACGATATGCAGTCTCAGCTGGCGAGAGAACTTAACGAAGAATACACGGGGCGCACGCTTCAGATACTTGCCGACGGTTTTGCGCCGCGCGGTGAGGGGCTTATTCAGGGGCGCACGATGTCCGACAAGGTTGTAATCCTTCACGGAAGCGAAGCCGATTTTGGAAAGACTCTTTCCGTCAAAATTACGCGCGCAAGCCACTGGTCGCTTGAAGGAGAAAGAATTCAGCAATGAAACGCGGAAAAGGGCTGTTAGCCGCCGCCGGAGTATCCTGTCTTCTGCTGTTTTCCGTGCTTCTGCACAATTTCGGCGGCAGTGCGCTGACCGACAAGTTTTCTGACGGCGAAACCGTTGAAAAGAGCATTGAAGTTTCTGAAAGCGGAGAAAATTCGCGTCAGGCCTCTCCTTCTTACGGCGACATAGTGGTCTACGTCAACGGCGCGGTGAAAAAGCCCGGTGTGTACAGGGTTCCTGACGACACGCGCGTTTATCAGCTGCTTGAACGGGCAGGAGGCTTTACGGAGGATGCGGACAAAAGCGCGGTGAACCTTGCGGGAAGACTTAAAGACGGACAGCAGCTTAATTTCCCCTCGTGTGTTGAAACCGCTCAGAAGGGTTACAGAAGCGCGTCGCGCAGAAGTTCGTCAGGAAAAAGATCCGGCGCGTACAGGGAATACGGAAGCTCTGCGGCAGATTCCGGCACAAAAATCAATCTGAACACGGCAACTCAGGAAGAGCTTGAAAGCGTAAAGGGAATAGGACCCAAAATGGCGGCTTCCATCGTTGATTACCGCAGGGAAAACGGAAATTTTTCCCGCCTTGAAGACCTTCTTCTCGTAAAAGGAATAGGCACCAAAAAATATGAAAAAATCAGGGACAGACTTACGCTCGGAGACTGACGGCATAGTCTGTCCCCTTTCTTCTGCGCCTGCGTTTGCCGTGTTTCTCGGAATATGCGGCGCGTTTTTCGCTGACGGGGCAGGCTGTTCTTTCGTTGTTTCGCTTTCCGCCGCTGTATTTCTTTCCGCCGCCTGGATTTTGTGCGGAAGCAGACGGTTTCTTGAAAACTGGCTGTCTCTTTTTGCTCTTGCGTTGTTTTTCGTTCTCGTTTTTTCCTCCGTATCTCTTTACAGAATACACCTCAAGCCTGAAATGCCCGGCACCCTGAACTGTACGGGCGTCGTGCGGAGCGTGCGCCAGTGGGGCGAAAAGCGCTGCGCCGTGCTGATTTCAACCGAGTACGGCAGGGTAGCCGCGTACACGGATTTGGAGCATGCGCCCGAAACGGGAGCAGAGGTGCGGCTTGAAGCGGCTGTCTTTGATTTCAAAAAAGCCGCTGAACAGGGCGGCTTTGACGAGGAAAAATTCTGGAAAGGCAAGGGCGCCGCAAAGAAATGCACGCTGTTTAAGCTTGAAACCGCAGGCAGACCGAACGTCTTTTACCGCATGAGAAATGCTCTTGACAGGCGGATAAAGGAAAGGCTACCCGAAAGATGCGCGCAGTATATGGCGGCGATAACCTTAGGCGAACGGAGCAGGGAGCTTTCAGCACTGCACGTGAAATCGGGCACGAGCCATCTGCTTGCGGTTTCGGGTTTTCACGTCGGAATTCTTGCAGGAATAGGATATTTTATTTTCCGCAGAAAAAAGTACAGAATTTTCGGCATTTCCCTGCTCGTATGGACTTACGTCCTGCTTTCGGGCTGTGCGCCCGGGGCTTTGCGCGCGGCGTTCATGCTGCAGTTCGCCCTTCTTTCTCTCTGCGCAGGTGCGCCTGTATCGCCGTTCAACAGCGTGTCGCTTGCCGGAATAATACTGCTTCTGATAAACCCGTTCAGCTATTACGACGCAGGGTTCAGACTTTCCGTCCTGTCGGCGCTTTTTATCACTTCCTGTGCGGGAAATTACGGCTTTGTTTCCGCAAGCCTCGTTTCAATGCTCGTATGGTTTGTCACGGCGGCGCAGTCCGCTTTCAGCTTCAAACAGATACCTGCGGCGGGGCTCTTTATGAACGTTTTTGCCGTTCCTGTTTTTGCCCTGCTTTTCCCGCTGCTTGCCGTCTGCTCGCTTCCGGCGCTTTTCGGACTGCCTTTCGGCGGTCATATTGCCGGTTTCTGCGAATATCTGCTCGAGGGCTGGGAAATCTTTGCAGACGCAATTTCCTGCGCCGTTCCGTGGACTTTCCGCCATTCGGCGGTTATGAACGCCGTATCGGCGTTTCTCTTTTTCTT
>JAGHTZ010000048.1 GCA_018065065.1 Candidatus Equadaptatus faecalis
GTATGATTTTGAATACGTTTCTGCCGAGTATCTGTTTCAGCTCTTTTGTCAGAGGAGTATTCTTGCAGAATTTTAACTGCTGACTGCCTGATACCTGAAAGTGGAGACTTTTACCCTCCGGCAATATTTGAAATTCTACTCGAAAAAATATTGAAAATAAAAAGTTTTTCGAGTAGAATTTGCATGAGGTGATTGTCATGCTGATTGCAAGACCTGCTTATCTTGAGCAGCTTATATCCTGGAAAGATACAGATTTAATTAAGGTTGTAACCGGTGTGCGGCGCTGCGGAAAGTCGGTGCTTTTGTTTGATATATTTTCTGACTGGCTGCTGAATAACGGTGTTTCCGCAAAGCATCTAATCAAGGTCAATTTAGAGGACAGACAGAATGCCGCTTTGAGAAATCCTGACGCGTTGTATTCGTATGTCAGAGAGGCTGTAAAGGGCAGGGGAAAGTATTATCTGTTACTGGACGAGGTGCAGTATATTGACGCGTTTGAAGACGTGCTGAACAGTTTTAAGAATATGGGGTGTGACGTCTACGTTACAGGTTCAAATTCAAAACTGCTTTCGTCTGATGTCAGTACCGCATTGAGGGGAAGGAGTATTGATATAAAGGTTTATCCGCTTTCCTTTGCTGAGTATTACAGTTATGCCGGCGGAGATGTCAGAAAAGCGTTTAACAGTTATATGCTCTATGGCGGTTTTCCGTATATTGCCTCGGAAACTGAGGCAAATCACAAAACAAAGTATCTCAAAATGCTGGAGGAAACAGTTGCGACCAAGGATATTATAAGCCACTACAAGTTACGCAGTCCGGCATTGTTTAACGCGGTTTACGATTTTCTCTGTTCAAATATAGGCTGTCTGATCAGCCCAAAGAAGATTTCAGATACACTCAAAACAAACGGCTATCCCAAAATTACGCCTGATACGGTGGGTAATTATCTTCAGTATCTTTGTGAAGCGTTTCTGTTTTATAAGGTCTACCGCTACGATTTGAAGGGCAAAGGCTATCTGAAAACGCTCAACAAATATTATGCCGTTGATACAGGGCTTAGAAACGCAAAACTGAACTACAGGCAGACCGAAATAACGCATATTCTGGAAAACATTGTGTATCTTGAACTTTTACGCCGCGGATATACGGTAGATATTGGCAAAAATGCCGCAAAGGAGATAGATTTTGTCGCAAAAGACGGTATGAATACGTATTATATTCAGGTCGCATATACGGTTAATGACGCTGTTAAAAGGCAGCAGGAACTGTCATCTTTCTACGGGCTTGACGATGCTTACAGAAAAATAGTTGTAACGATGGACGATGACCCTTTTACTATTCTTGAAAACGGTTACAAGAAGTTCAATATTTTTGATTTTCTGCTTAATCAAAACAGTTTGACCGGTGTTTAAGCAAGTGATACAAAAAATGAGGACGTTCGTTTGCGCCCTCATTTTTTGTATTCTGTGTCGGGTTCAAATTTGGCTTCACCGTGTTCGTCAGTCACAATCAAATCTTCGTGTTCAACGAGATCGGCGCGGAGCACCATACAGCGGTTTTCTTTGTCCAAATAAATGGATATTGCGGGAATATACCCGGGGCGTTTCATTTCTTCCGGTATGATTTTGAATACGTTTCTGCCGAGTATCTGTTTCAGCTCTTTTGTCAGCGGAGTATTCTTGCAGAATTTCAGCTGCTGACTGCCTGATACCTGAAAGCGCAGACTTTTGCGCGTCCGTATGTTCTTCGGTATTTTGCTCCCGTCTTCTTTCGGCTTTCTTCTCAGCTTACGCTGGCGTTTCAGTTCCTTGTCCTTTGTCCTGAGCATTTTTTTTAACTCCTTTCTGTTAGATAAATATATTCACTTACAGGGACGTTCACTTGTAAAAGAGTTCACTTGAAAAACTTTCACTTGAGAAGAATTAAAAGTATCGCGCAGCGAAAAGGGATTCTTTCCCAAGTATTGAGAAGCAAAAGTGAAGCTTATAAGTAAATCCTTTCCCCGTAGGAATCAGTGTTGACAAAAACAACGGCAGACAAACGAACATAAGTCCAAATGCCTGCCGCTTTGAATTCATTTGTT
>JAGHTZ010000049.1 GCA_018065065.1 Candidatus Equadaptatus faecalis
TAAAGGAGGGGTATGGAAAACCAAAACCTACCTTAGAAGAGGAGGTCTGTCTGTCTGTCTGTCTGTCTGTCTGTCTGTCTGTCTGTCTGTCTGTCTGTCTGAAATTCAGGTCAAAGACAGATGATTTTTGGAACATTTCTACCCCTCCCTTCCTGTGATTTTTTGTTAAATAAACTTTAGTTCAGTCGTTTGTGAATTTTATCACATTCACAAGTCAACAAAACAATTCCGGCTCAATGCCGCGAACATAGCGAGAATTGTAAAACCCTCTTTTTCAGTTGTCAAGACTTTTTACAAAGTTTTTTTTTCAGGCTGGCGACTGACGACCGTAACAGTTCGCTTTTTACTTTTTCCGTGTACTGTTTCGCAAATCTGCACAGCGCACCGTTCATTGTTTCGTTTTTCAACCTCGTCGCGCGGATAAATTCCGCATGAAGCAAGGGGGTGAGTTTCGTTGCTACCCGTTTGCTTTGTTTGCTGTCCGTCATTGTGTTTGACCTCCTTTCTGTGTGTTCGCGCTGCTCACGAACGCTGTAAGCTTTAAGCTATAAGCTTTAAGCGTTAGAACCTTTAAGGCTTTTTTATCCGTCATTCCGACGAAAGTCGGAATCCAGCGTCTTTTTCTTCTAAAACCCAACGGGCTCCGCCCGTAAAGTCACTGGGCTCCGTGTCAAGCACGGAGCGACAAAGATTTTTTGCTTACGGTTTTCAGCTGTCGGCTTAATGCTTACCGCTTACTGCTTATTGCTTTTGGGAATTTCATCATGCCCCTCTATTTAAATATCTTGAAAAAATCGTTTTTTTTGGAAACTTCCCCGTTTTTGAAACACGATAAAAATACAGCTGCCATGCGGTTTCGCATTGACAGCTGTTTCCATTTTTATATTTTTTTTGCAGAGCGTTTTTCAGGGGTGTCAGTCTTGGGGCAAGTTGTATAACGTCAGGACAGGCAGTTTAAAAATTGTGTTTTTGACCGTTTTTTGAAACACGGCACAAACATAGACGCCGCAAGGCTTCGCAAGGACAGGTGGTTCCATTTTTTTGTCTTTTTTCAAGATATTTAAATAGAGGGGGTTGACGATTTTTCGTCGGGCATGGCTTTCCTGAAACAGTTGTATGACCTGCCGAGGTCTGAAGTTGCGGCTGTTTCTCGGCAGAGAGGCTGCGCCTTGTATATCTCTCACGCATTACGTGATGCGGCTCCAAACGGAGGTAAGCCCGTTGCTTTTCAGCTAAAGCTCTGTAACACTTCGGTAACGGCACGCCAAGCGGTCGGGTTTCAGGGCTGAGACACGAGGCCGATGCTTTCGGAAGGAGGCAGGGAAAGCAAGAGCCCTGCAGCAACGCACAGAAAACGAACGGACGGCGCAAGCAGCATCTGCGCCCAGCCCAGTAGGAAGTAATCCGGAGTTTGATGAACGCAGAACGCAGAACGAAGAACGCAGAACAAAAATCTTTGTCTTGCTGCATGTAGCGCAGCGGAAGTGCAGCATCCAGCGTCGTTACGCAAGTGAAACGAGCGTTAAGGTTTTAATTTGTTCTTCGTTTGTCGTTCTTAGTTCGTCGTTTGTTTAAGTACAGCTTTAAGCGTTAAGCTGGAAGCGGTAAGCCAAAAGCCTTTGTCATACCGTAGAAATACGGTATCCAGCGTCTTTGAAAGTACCTTAAAAACGAAAAGACTCTGGATTCCGACTTCCGTCGGAATGATAGATAAAATGACTCTTAAGGTGTTAAGGCTTATAGCTTTTTGCTTGCAGCTTTTAGCTTGTAGCTTATAGCTATGTTTGTTGTACCAAAAGCAATTTTGGGAAAAATAAAAACGGCGCGGGATTTTATATATCCGCGCCGTTTGTTTGTTAATACTTGACAAAAGCCGCTGTTCAGGCGAACCTATTCCTGAACGTTATTCTTTCTGCAAAATTCATCTATTCTTTTTGCGGCGTTCACGCCTATGTTTTTGTAGAACAGGTCGCCGTCAAAAAATGCGTGGAGGCTTTTGTCTCCGAAACCCTGAGTATATTCTATGGCGTATTCGGAATTAACGGTATATTTTTCCGACACGACAAGGCTGTGCCGCGCAGTGTTTATTTGCGCGTCGCATACGCCTTCAACGAGAGAATAGACTCCGGGGGTTGTTTTTTTCGCGACCATTCCGCCAAGGTTCAGGGACGCTTCCGCGTAAGTATCGTCTGTTTTCCAGTTCAGCGGATTTATTACGTAACTGTCAGATTCAAGCATTACGTTCCTTTTCGCGCCTGGACCTTCCGTGTTCCACGAAATAATCACTCCCGTATCGGTTTCGCCTTCTGCAAAGTGTATGCCGGCTGCCGTCAGGTGCGGATTTGCTTCAAACCATTCGGGGGTAAAAGAAAAACCGAGCGCGTATGCCGCAACGACACGGCTCAAATACTCGGGGTGTTTTTTCATATAGTCTTCAAATATCAGTTTTATCAGCCCTGCGCCCTGTGAATGTCCGGCAAATATTACAGGTCTTCCTGAATTGCAGTTTTTAAAATAATAGTCCAGAGCTGCCTGTATGTCTTTCCAGCCCTGTGTCGTTCTGTAATATTTCAAAAGTCCCTCTATGTCCCCGACTTCGCCGTTAAACTGACTCTCAAAGGTTGCCTGTCTGTAATACGGCGCGTAGACGTTGGCACAGTCAAAGAACTGCGCTCCGTGTCTTGCAAAAATTTTCTGCGCGGCGGCTCTGTGCACTGCATCTTCTACCGGCGCATATTCGCCTTTAACGGTGACTGTCGGATAAACGTAGAACATATCCGCTTTATGAGCCGTTTCATCCTGTTTGTACATCCAGTTTGAAGCTTTTGAATAATCTGTGGCAGAACTATCGGA
>JAGHTZ010000050.1 GCA_018065065.1 Candidatus Equadaptatus faecalis
TCGGTAACGGCACGCTTAGCGGTCGGGTTGCAGGGCTGAGACACGAGGCCGATGCTTTCGGGAAGGAGGCAGGGAAAGCAAGAGCCCTGCAAGCTTCGGACAGAAAACGAGCGGACGGTACCATGCAAAATCGGTATCCAGCCCAGTAGGAAGTAATCCGAAGTGATACGAACGCCGAACGAAGAACGAAGAACGCAGAACAAAAATCTTTGTCTCGCGTGCCCCGTAGGGGTATGCTGCATGGAGCGCAGCGGAAGTGCAGCATCCAGCGACGTTACGCAAGTGAAACGAGCGTTAAGGTTTTAATTTGTTCTTCGTTTGTCGTTCTTAGTTCGTCGTTTGTTTAAGTACAGCGTTAAACTGCTATACGCTATATGCCACAGGCTATAAGCAAAACCGTTAAAATCTTTTCAAACAAGCGGTTTGCAGCTTAAAGCTTATGTTTTGTGTGCCTGCGTCACTATACACAGCGGCGCTTCAGCGCCAAAGCCTATAGCCAATAGCTTATAGCGTATGGCGAAACATTTGGGGAAACTAAAAACGGCTTGGGATTTACTTCCAAGCCGTTTGTTATTCTTTGTTTCTTAAAGTTTTTTCATTTGCATTTTGCACTTTGCTTTTCCGCTCACAGCTTACAGCCAACGGCTACAGCTTTATGTTCTATTCGTATTTCAGCGCGTCTATCGGGTTTAAGAGCGAGGCTTTGTACGCCGGATAGTAGCCGAAGCCGACACCGACCATGCCTGAGAATATCCATGCAAGCAGTATGGAAGCGATTGAGAATATCGGCGGCGCCTGCGTGAGGGTGGCAAGCCCGAAACCCGCTGCTATTCCGCAGAGTATTCCGAGAAAACCTCCTATGTTCGAGAGCACAACTGCTTCGAGAAGGAACTGCGTGCGTATGTCGCTCATTTTTGCGCCTACCGCCATTCGCACGCCGATTTCTTTCGTGCGTTCCGTTACGGATACCAGCATTATGTTCATAATTCCTATACCGCCGACGACAAGCGAGATAAAGGCTATCGCCGCCAGCAGCATGGACATTATTGAGGTCGTTTTTTTGCGCGCTTCAAGCATTTGCGATATGTTGCGCACCGAGAAGTCGTCAGGTTCGCCTTTCCCAATTTTGTGCAGTTCACGGAGCAGCGCCTCTGTTTCAGCCTGAATATAGTCAAGCGCTTCCATGGATACGCCCTGTATGTAGATGCTCTGTATTCTGTTCACGCTGCCGCGAATTCTGACAATTCTTTTCTGCGCTGTGGTAATGGGAATCAGTATTATGTCGTCCTGGTCGCTGCCCATTTGCGACTGTCCTTTTTTCTCGTATATACCGACTATTGTGAACGGTATTTTGTTGACGCGTATGCTTCTGCCAAGAGGATTTTCTTCTCCGAACAGTTTTTCCGCAACGGTCTGCCCTATGACAGCAACTTTTGTTCCCTGACGCACGTCGCTGTCGTATATGTCACGTCCCTTTGCTATTTCACGGCTCTGCACGTAAGAGTAGTTTGCGTTGCTGCCTACTAACGAGGTTGCCCAGTTCGTGTTGCCGTATATAACCGTTACGGAAGCATTGACAAGCGGGGCAAGCGCGTCTATTCCTGACACGTTTTGCTCAATGGCATTTGCGTCGTCAATGGTGATGTAGCGTATGCTGCCTTGTGAGGAACTGCCTGAACGCTGCGAAAATACCATGATGAAGTTGCTTCCGAAGGCGGCTATCTGTTCGTCTATCATTTTGTTGGCGCCCTGTCCGATTGCAAAAGCGGCTATAACCGCCCCAACACCTATCGTTATTCCGAGCGTGGTGAGCATGGAGCTTGATTTGTTTCTGCGCAGCGATTTAAGAGCGCTTCGAAGTATTTCTTCTCCGGCTATCATTTCCATGCCCTCCTCTCTGTGTTTATTATGTCGTCCATTATGACTCCGTCGCGGAAATGGAGTATGCGTTTGGCGTATGCCGCAACGTCGGGCTCATGCGTTACGAGTATTATCGTTATGCCGTCTTTTTCGTTGAGTTCGCAGAAGAGCGCCATAATTTCATCGCTGGTTTTGGTGTCAAGGTTTCCTGTAGGTTCGTCAGCCATAAGTATGGGTGCCTTGTTGACTATTCCGCGCGCTATTGCCACACGCTGCTGCTGTCCGCCGGAGAGCTGCGTCGGTTCGTGGTATATCCTGTCTTCCAGCCCCATGTCCGTAAGCACCTGTTTTGCGCGTTTTCTGCGTTCTTCTTTTTCAATTCCGGCGTAAAGCAGCGGAAGTTCCACGTTTTCAAGCGCGCTGGTTTTTTTCAGCAGGTTAAAGCCTTGAAAGACGAAGCCTATTTTGGCGTTGCGTATTTCGGCAAGCTGGTCGGAATCAAGATGTTCCACGTTCTGCCCGTCAAGTATGTAGGTGCCTGAGGTTGGAGTGTCAAGACAGGCCAGTATGTTCATCGTCGTTGATTTTCCGCTGCCCGAAGGCCCCATCATTGCGACAAATTCGCCGCGTTCCACGCTGAGGTTGACACCGTGCAGAATTTCAATCTGGTCTTCGCCGAGCATAAAGCTTTTTCTTATGTCTTTTACTTCAACAAGAGCCATGTCTTACCCTTCTTTTTTGAGGTTTACTCCGGTTATGACGCGTTCGCCCTCTTTAAGTCCCTTTTTGATTTCCGTGCGTTCTCCGTCTGTGATGCCTTTTTCAACTTCGCGTTTGACAGGTTTGCCGTTTTCAAGCACGTAAACAGACGGTTTTGCAATTTCAGCCACGGTTGCTTTCGGGCGCATCATACCACCACCCATTCCGCCGCCTGCTCCTGCATTGGATTTTTTGTTCCTGACTATTGGCTTGAAGCGGAAAGCGCTGTTGGGCACTGAGAGCGTGTCTATCTTTTCTTTGAGTATGAGCGACACATTCGCCGACATGCCGGGGAGCAGCGACAGGTCGCTGTTGTCAACGTCAGCAACAACAGTGTAGGTTACGACGTTGTCCGTTGTGGTCGGTGACAGGCGTATCTGAGTAACTTTTCCGAAATATTTTCTTTCAGGGAAGGAGTCAACCGTAAATTCTGCCGGCTGATCGTCCCTGACACTGCCTATATCAGCTTCGTCAACACGGATTTCAACCTGCATTTTCGTAAGGTCTCGCGCGATTTCAACGATGCTCGGCGTTGAATAGCTTGCCGCGACTGTCTGTCCTTCTTCAACGTTTTTAGCAACGACAACGCCGTCAACAGGCGCGTAGATGTACGTGTAGCCGAGCGTTATTTTTGTTTTGTTCAGAGACTGGCGCGTCTGGTTTATTTTTGCTTTTGAAACCGCCACGTCTGCCTGTGCCGTTTTAAGCGCGCTTACTGACGAGTCAAATTCCGTTTTTGCTATAAGGTCTTGCTCGGCAAGTTCTTTTGAACGCTTGTAGTCTTTTTCCGCCTTTTCAAGTCTTGCAAGGCTGGCGTCAAGGTCTGCTTCCGCCGCGAGGTAGTTTGCCTGTGCCGCAAGCATGTCCGTTGTCTGCGTTGAGGAGTCCATTTTGGCTATGAGTTGTCCTTTTTTGACCACGCTGTTGTAGTCAACGTGCAGCTCGACGATTTTTCCCGATATCTGCGTACCGACGTCAACCGTTTCTGTAGCTTTCAGTGTGCCTGTTGCGGAAATTACGGAACGAAGATTAGCTTTGCGTACTCCGGCTGTTCTGTACAAATCAATCTGCTGTTTTTTCCCGCCCATAAAGCTGACTGCCGCAAATATCGCAGCTAACGCAATCAGTATCAGAATGATTTTTTTCTTGTTAAGTTTCATTACCTTTTGCCTCCTATCGCTTTGAGCAGCGTAAGCTGTGAACTCTTTCCGCCGTAAAGTGCAAGTATTGTTTTTGCCTGTGACAGCGCGTAGCTGTCAACCGCGTCGGATATTTCAAGGCTGTTTCCGACTCCCGCTTCGTAGCGCTTTGCCGCAAGCTCGTGGTTTTCTTTTTCCTTGCGTTCGGCTTCTTTTGCGGAAACTATGCTTTCTTTTGCCTTTATCATGCTCTGCCATGCTGTGCGGACTTCAAGCACAACTGCGTTCTGCAGCGATTTCTGTTCGGCTTCGGCAGCCTTTAGGTCTGCTCTTGCCTGGGCAATTCTGCTGTTTGTCGCGCCGCCGTCCGTGAGAGGAAGCGAAAGCGTCAGTCTTGCGTTCCAGTCTTTGTCGTCAGCCGGTGCGCTTCCGGAGAGCGTATAGCCTCCGCCGAGAGAGACCGTAGGCGACATGCCTTTCTGCTGTATGCCGAGTTCGGATTTCACCGCTTCCACTCTTTTGGCTTTGGCAATGAGTTCCGGTCTGGCGGCAAGAGCGGTTTTTATCGCTTCGTCTTCGGAGATGTTCCAGTCCTCGTATTCAAGCTCATCCCTGACCGATTCTATTTTCAGCTGAGCGTCGCCCATGGCTGAGGCAAGCTCCGCTCTGGCTACCTGCACATCCGTTTTTGAGGTTATCAGCGCGAGCTTTGCGCTTGCGAGGTCTGCTTCAGCTCTGGTAACTTCAATTTTCGGCTTTTTGCCCGCCTTGTAATAGGCATTTGCCCAGTCAAGTCTTTTTGCGTAGTTGTCGTAGCGTGTCTGCGCCACTTCACAGCCGCGGACTGTGCTGTTTAAGCTGTAATACGCGTCGGAGACACTGCGGACTATTTCGTTGCGTTTTTCGGCAAGGTCTTCTTTGCTTGCGTCCGTCGTCTGCTGCGCTTTTTTAATTCTCAGTTTCGTTTTGCCCGAGTCGGTGATGAGCTGCGAAAGCGTGACGCCAGTGTTGTAGTTTCCGCGGGTGGTTTCGTCCTCAAGCGGCGAATTTCCCCGCGTATAGCCGCTGTTCAGGTCAACCTGCGGCTGGGCTCCTGCTTTTGCCTGGCTTATGCCCGCTTTGGCGGAGTCAACCCTGGCTTCTGACGCGGCAAGGTCTGGATGATTTTTAACCGCTGTTTCAATACATTCGGCGAGCGTCAGTTCTGCCGCGCCGGCTGATGAAACTGCCGCCAGCAGAAGGACTGCCGTTAAGATTATTCGTTTTTTCATTTTGCGCACCTCTCTTTGACTTGCAGCTTCCAACCCTGTATCCGCCGGAAAGAAACTTAATTATTATAATAGAATTTTACTGTTCTGCGCCTGAGCGGCAATATTTTTGCGCTTCAAAAACAATCGTGAAACAGCTTCCTTTTCCCTCTGCGCTTTCGGCGCGGATTTTTGCGCCGTGCGCTTCAACAATGGCTTTGACAACGGCAAGCCCTATTCCCATTCCTCCGCTTTCTCTCGCACGGGATTTGTCCGTGCGGTAGAAGCGTTCAAATACGTTGGGCAGATCTTCCGCAGAGATGCCTATGCCGCTGTCTTTCACGGACAGTTCTGTACGTCCGTCATGCTTTTTCAGCGAGAGCAGCACCGTACCGCCTTTGTCCGTGTAGCGAAGCGCGTTTGAGAGCAGATTTTCCATAATCTGGCGTATTTTCGCCGCGTCAAGCGCCAGTTCCGCACCTTTGTCAATTTCTCTTTTAAGTTCAACGCCTTTGTTTTCAAACAGCGGGTCAAAGCTCTGCGCACACTCTTCCGCAAGCAGCGAAAGGTCTGTATTTGACAAAACCAGCGCCGTATCCGCTTTTTCAAGCACTGTCAGCTTTTCAACTTCCTTGATGAGCAGCGAAAGTCTGTCGATTTCCGAGCGCGTTAGCGCTATCCTGTCGTGCGTAGGCTCCCATACGCCGTCTTCAAACGCTTCAAGGTGCGCTTTGACAACCGTTACGGGGTTGCGAAGCTCGTGCGCTATGTCGCTCATAAGCCGTCTGCGCAGGTTTTCCTGCTCTGCAAGCTCGCAGCCGAGTCTGTCAACGCTGTCCGTAAGCTGCTGTATTTCTTTTATGTCAGAACCGGCGCTTTTTTCCGCCGGAAAACTTCCTTTGCTTATCATTTCCGCCCGTTTTGCGGCTTCAAGCACCGGACGGATTATTTTTTCTGTCATGTAAACCGCGAATAATGCTGCCAGAACAAGCATTATAACTATCCACAGTTCCAGATTTCTTTTAAATTTTTTCAGGAAGAAGCCTTCCCTGCTTATCTTGAACGGAAGAATTTCAAGTTTCACACTTCCTATTTTTGTTCCGTTTCCGGCAAGCAGTTCAACCGTTTCCGTCTGCAGTCTGCCTTTAAAGCCGCGCTGCGCTGCCGTGCCTGTTTTTCTGCGGTGCGACACGTGTCTGAGTTCAAAAAGTTCCGCCCCGTCAGCGCCGTACACCTTCGCTGAAACAACCGGCCAGCGAAGAATTTCGTTCTGCAAATCTTTACCGTTGTTTCCCGAGACAATGCTGCCCTGTATCATTTCAACAAGCTGCTGTCTGTCTTCCGCAAAGCGTTCGGCGCTGAATTTGTGGAACTGCCTGCCCATCTGCCCTGCGACAAACGCGGGAATTACAAGCATGCAGACCAGCACGAGCGCAGTATATTGAAGCAGCAGTTTTGATCTCAGCGAGCGTTTCATTGTTCGGACACCTTGTAGCCGAAACCGTGAACAGTTTTTATGTAGCCGTTTTCATGTTCGGGATCGGCGAGTTTTTTTCTTATGTTTTTGATATAGCTGTCTATTGAACGTTCAAAACCGTCGTATTCGTAGCCGAGAGCGTGGGTTATAATGTCGTCCCTGCTCCATATTTTTTCAGGCTTGGCAGCCATTTTGGAGAAAATCATAAATTCGTTTCTGGTAAATGCTATTTCTTCTCCGTTTTTGGTTACGGTGAAATTTTTCGTGTCAACGGTCAGGGAGTTTCCGACGCGTATGATTTGCGGCTCAGAGCTGTCCGCTTCTTTCCTTGTGTTGGCACGGACACGTGCCATGAGAACCCGCGGACTGAACGGTTTTATGACGTAATCGGAGGCACCTGCGTCAAGCCCCGAAACAACGTCGTCTTCTCCGCTGCGGGCAGTGACCATGATAATCGGAACCTGTGATTTCATGCGGATTGCCCTGCAAACGTCAACGCCGGACATACCCGGAAGCATAAGGTCAAGTATTACAAGGTCGTAGTTCTCTGCCGCAAACATTTCAAGCCCTTTAAGCCCGTCTCCGGCGATGTCCGCCGTATAGCCGTCCTTTTCCATGTAGGCTTTTTCAACTTCGGCGATAGCCCTTTCGTCCTCAACAATAAGTATCTTCATTCCCTATGCCCCCTGTTCCGATATTTTACCACAGAGGGCGGGCTTTACGCCCGCCTCCGCTTAAGATTTCCTAAAATTTTTCAGCGTCCGTGGAGCCGCTTTTTCCGCAGTGTCCGTGTCCGAAATCTTTTCCGCGGCAGTGTCTGTGTCCGAAACCGTGACGCTTTCCGTGCCCGAATTTGGCTTTGCCCCATGCCTTGCATTTATCCGGATTGTTGAGCATGTATTCAAAGCGTTCGAGTGAGGCTTCTTTTTTCAGGCTGAGCAGCTCGTTGTTAAGCTGAATTACTTTTGCCTTGTCCGGCGTGCCGTTCACAAATTCTTCTTTGATTGCGGAGCGCAGCTCGCGCATTTTTTTGAAACGCGCCTTCTGGGCATCAGTGAGCTTTGATTCATGTTTGCCGAAGTTCGGATTGTTCAGCATTTTTTCAAAGTGCTTCTGAGACATTGTAACGCGCACGTCTTCAATCTGCTTTTTGAGCGCCATTGCTTTCGTTTTGTCCGGCGAAGTTTTTTTCATTTCTTTGCCGAGCTGCTGCTCAAGCGTGTGCAGCTTCTCAAACTGTGCTTTGTCCTCGGCGCTTAGCTGAGCTTTCATTTTGTGAATGCCGTGATGTCCGTGTGCAAATTTCTTTCCGCCGGAATTTTTCGGTGCCGTGTCGCCTGCAAAAGCCGCCGTGCAGGAAACCAAAAAAGCCAGTGTAAGAATTGCCGTGATTGTCCTGTTAGTCTTCATATCTGTGTCCTCCTTGCGGTGTGTAGTGTTGCGGATTGCCTCCGCTGACACAGATATTACGCCCTGTTTGTGACAATAATATGATATTTATGTGGAGATTTTGTGGAGATTTGAATCAAAAAAATATCCCCATTGAACAGCTGCCGCTGAACTGCTGTATATCCTTGCAGGAAGCATAAAATTAGGATAGAATAACAGAACTCAAAAATAAAAGATTTCGGAGGTCACCCACATGGCAATCAAATTTAACGGACAGATCATGCCGTACGCGGAAGCTTCAGTTCTGGATTTCCGGCAGAACAGACCGGTATGCAGTTTCCTGAAAAACGACAGATGGGGCATCGCCTGCAAGGAAGAAGGCGGAGTGAAAAAATACTCCCTTACGGAGCATGAAGAGCTTTTAAGCGACACGTGGCACACGTATGACGAGTTTGTTGCGTTTATACAGAATTTCATTACGGAAGACGCTGTCAAAGCAGCTGAAGACGAAGGAGAGTTCATTCCTCAGGACAAGATAAGCATAAACGGTGACACGTACAGCTTCACAAACTCTGCCGGCGAACTTTGCGAATACAAGGCCGGACGTGGAGACGGTTACGATTTTTCAGCATGGAAAACCGCTTCCGGCAAGGATCTCAAAATTGCTTTGGTTGCCGCCGAAATAGACACAGACCTTTGGAAACATCTCGGCGTGGTAATCAAAAGCAATTAATTTACCGTACATAAATTAAAATGTGCGCAGCCTGAGCTGCGCACATTGTTTTTCTATGGAGGCGGCACCCAGAATCGAACTGGGGATAAAGGATTTGCAGTCCTCTGCCTTACCGCTTGGCTATGCCGCCACGAGAAGAAAGTATACCCGTCATTCCGTTTTGTGTCAAGGCTGAAATATTCTTATTCAGCCCTGTGCAGAATTTAACGTTTTTTAAGCAGTCCGATAACCGGCGGCGAAAGCAGAAGCGTTTTAACTTTAGGGAACCGCAGCAATCCGGCTATAACACCGGCTGAAAGCGCGATTCCGGCAGACGCCAGCGGATGCTCGCGGATAAATTTAAGCGGCCCGAAACCGTCAACCGCACTGCTGAAATTTTTCTTCGCTTCAGCAAGAGCGAGTTCGTTCGCCGATACCATTCCGCTTACCTTTTTCCGGCAAATACGAGAGTGCTTCCGATCACCGCAAAGACTAAAGCTATAACCAGCAGCGCAATTATTGAGCCGTAATAGAATTCAATCCACAGAAACGCGGCAAAGGCTGCGAGCAGACAGGCTGCAAACAAAAACAGTCCGCCGATCAGGACCGAAACTATGCCGGTGCCTGCGGAAATAACTTTTTCCCTGAAAAGTCTGCCTTCGGCTTCAAGCAGTTCAAAGAAATTAAGCACTACGTCAGAAAGCGATTTCATTGCAGTTCACCGTTAACGGCGTCTGAAAAGCTTTGCAAGAAGTACCCCGGCTGCGAAAGCGATGCCTACGGACGCAAGCGGTTTTTCCTTAATCGTTTCGCCGAGCTGTTCCGCAGCTTCTTCCGTTCTCTTTTTGCCTTCTTCGATATAGGGCTTGACCGCTTCGATGATTTCGCCGGTTTTGTCTTCTATCGCCTCTTTGAGTTTTTCGCAGTTGACAGCCGCGTTTTCAGACATTGCGCACGTTTTTTCGGCTATCTCTTCTTTGAGTTCGTTGATTTCTTCTTTAAGTTCTTCGATTTTTACAACTGCTCCGTTTGCTTCCGTCATAACAGACACCCCTTTTTCATAATTTGAGATATTTTAGCATATAAATTCAGCTGTACGTCAGCTGTTTTTTCTGCGCTTTGCAAGACTCGCAAGAACGAGACCGGCTCCCATCGCCGCACATACCGAAACAAACGGTCTTTTCTGTATTTTTTTGTTAAGCTTTTCCTTCGTCTCCTTAACGGCAGGTTTGACGCTGTCAATAAGTTTTCCCGTTCCTTCGTTGAGTTCAGACGCCATTTTCCCGAAATCAACCGCTGTTTTTTTTGCAGCGTGTCTGCCGGTTTCCGCCAGAGCGCATTTCAGCGACTTGATTTCCTGTTCGAGTTCTTCAATTCTTTTGTCCTTATCGTTCATTTCCTTCACCTTCCTTTCGGCAGACGCGTCCGTTTCGCGCGCCGCCGTATTTTCCTTACGCGTCTATAATACCGTAAAAACTTTAAAAGACATTAGTAATTTTACTTAATTTTTCACAGGTAAAACAGACAGTCTGTCAGCAGTTTTTGTCCTTGCTTTTTCTCAGGCTTGATACAAGCCAGCAGACGCCTGTAAGGAGAGCCGCCAGGGAAAGAGGCTGTGCGCTCTTGAACGCGGCAAACTGCGACGGCTCGCGGAAAGCGTCAAGAAACAGTCTGTACGCCCCGTACAGAATAAGGAAAAGCGGGAACAGAACAGCCCCTTTGTATCTGCCCGAAAGTTTTTTCCCTGCAAAACAGAGACACAGAAAAATCAGCGCACAGGCAAAGGCTTCAAGAGTCTGCGACGGAAAACGGAAAACGCCCGGCACATCCTGCGGAAAATGCAGTGCATACCAGCGTTTTTCAATGACAATTCCCTTGCAGCACCCCTCAAGCAGACAGCCGATACGCCCGACAGAAAGCATTGCCGAAACCGGAAGCGACGCGGCGTCGGCAAATGCGCTGACGGTAAATTTTTCACCGCGAAGCCTTAAAATTCCGGCTATGCCGCCGCTTAAAATGCCGAAACCGGAGGAAGCCCCTCCGTGCAGCAGAATTTTAACAGATTCATTGCCGGAAAGCACAAGCGGCAGTTTTTCCAGAACGCCGCCGAGGACTGCTCCTCCAATCGCGCAGCAGTACACCCAGAGAAGCGCGGACATTGCCGTCTGAGGATCCGCTCCGTACCTTTTCGTACAGCGGGCAAAGGTACAACGCAGAAACAGAAGCAAAGCAAAAGCCCACAGCACATAGTAACTGCGGGCTTCAAAAGAACCGATTCTGAAAAGTACGGGATACATTTAACGGCGGTGTCTGTGCGGAGCGCGTTTTGCAGAAAAACCAACAGGGTTGATTGTAACGTGCCGGTCAGGCTCTGTACCTACTGATTTTGTTTCCACTTCGTCATTGCCGCGCAGCGCTATGTGTACGATACGGCGTTCCCAGCTTGTCATCGGATCGAGGCTGACAGGAGCGCCTTTTTTGACCGCTTCGCGTGCAAGCGAAATTGCAAGGCGGGTGAGAGTGTGTGTTCTCTTGTCCCTGTAGCCCCCGCAGTCAAAACGGATGCGGCGGGTAGAAAGGTCCTCGTGGCAGACAAGGTTCGTAAGATATTCAAGCGCTTTGAGCGTTTCGCCGTAACGTCCGATTACTACGCCCTGATCTTCACCGACAAGATTGACGATACCGTCTTCGTCAAGCTCCGGCACGAGGTCCACGTCCATTTTCGCAAGTATTTCGTTCACGAAATAGCAGGACTGAATGTATGAAACAGGAGCTATTGTTCTGGCTTCAATCCTGAGCTTTGTTCCGAGAAGCCCGAAAAGTTTCTTGTCTTCCGAAAGAATTTCCGTCTTAATGTCCTCAGGCTGCACGCCCCAGAATTCAGCAGCTTTTTCCTTTGCTTCTTCCTCGCTGGAACATTCAAAAATTTTGCTCTCTATTTCAGGCATTGGAACCTGTTCGCGATATTTTTCCATAACAGTACACCTATTCTTCATCGTCTTCAACTTCAACCCACTCGTATTCGTCGTCGTCCTCGACAACTTCAACGACCGGTTTGTTTTTGTGGAGCGACGGTTTGTTTGCCATTTCAATTTTGGTATTCTTCACGACATAATACTGCTGAACAACGCCGACAAGCGTTGAGAGACCCCAGTAAATCATAACGCCTCCGGGCATTGAAAGGCAGATCCACGCCATAAATATCGGCATAACCGTGTTCATTGTAGCCATCTGCGGATTATCGCCCGTTGACATCTTCTGCTGCAGCCATGTAAGGAAAACTATGGCAATGATAAGGAATACGTTGCCCGCATACAGTGAGAAGTTTGAAAGTCCGGCAGGATTTGCGAAAACTGCTTTAACGGCATCAACGAGTCTTTCCGTAGCGGGGCCGCCGCATGCCTGAGAAAGTCCGTTGACAGCCGAGGTGCTGAGCTTGAAAATCCCGAGATACGCCGCATCGCCGAAATCATGTTTCCTGAGCACCTGGAAAAGCAGAATTAGGATCGGCAGCTGAACAAGCATCGGCATACAGCCGGCGGCGGGATTAACCTTGTATTCCCTGTAAAGCTGCATCGTTTCTTCGCCGAGCTTCTGCTTGTCGTCGCCGTATTTTTCCTGAAGCATTTTCAGCCTGGGCTGAATTTTCTGCATTGCCTGCATGCTTACCAGCTGTTTTTTGTTAAGCGGGTAAAGCAGCAGTCTGATAATAACCGTCAAAATAACAATCGACGTACCGTAAGAACCTGTGAGCTTGTAGAACTGTTCGAGGAACAGCTTAAGAAGATCTGCTGCCCCGTTCCAAAGTGAACCCATAAATTACCCATCCTTTCGAGGTTTGAAGAGTCTTCCCAACCAAATCCTTTTAATCTCCTCCCTGTCAGGGAGAGGATCATATCCTCCGCTGCTCCACGGCC
This sequence comes from Candidatus Equadaptatus faecalis, assembly GCA_018065065.1. NCBI lineage: Bacteria > Thermotogati > Synergistota > Synergistia > Synergistales > Synergistaceae > Candidatus Equadaptatus > Candidatus Equadaptatus faecalis. The sequence continues at coordinate 12,501 of JAGHTZ010000050.1, forward strand.
CGCAGCGCAGCAGTCTGCGCGCCGCAAGAAGAAATCCGAGGCAAAAGCCGTATTCCCTGAACGCCTCAACGGCATACTCAGAGCAGGTCGGACAAAAACGGCACTTGCCGCCGCCCAAAAGCGGCGAAACTGCCGCGCGGTACATTCTGACAAAGAAAACAGCGGTTTCCGCCGGAACTTCCTTAAGCTTCATGCGCCGAATCAGCGTCCCAGTCAGCTCCCTGCCAGTCGTCGGTCATAAGCCCCGCTCTTTTCATAAGACGCGCAACGTCATAATACACGTCCTTTGCGGAACTCTCCAGCGCCGTATCACGCAGCGACACGACAATCCAACAGCCCTTCTTTGTCCACGGTCTGAGACGCCTTAAAGACTCTCTCAACATACGGCGTCCCCTGACACGTCCTACGGCGTTGGCTATCTTTTTGCTTACCGCCACGCCGAACTTTGTTTCACCGTCATACCCGTCCAGAAACAATAAACGCACCAGCCCGCCGGTTTGACGACGTCCGGTGCGAAAAACAAGATCAAACTGTCTTGGGCTTTTTAAACGGGCTTCAGACGGGAATCTGAACTTCACAACAGCTGATTAGACGGCAAGACGTGCTCTGCCTTTGCGGCGACGGTTTCTCAGAATACGGCGTCCGCTTGCTGAAGCCGAGCGAACGAGGAAACCCATTGCGCGTTTGCGTCTGGTGTTATGCGGCTGATATGTACGTTTCACAGACTACACCTCCCGTGCTTACATTATCTATGAGCAGATAATCGTGATGTCATTTGCAATGCAACTGGTAGAATATACCACAACAACGGCGTTTGGGCAAGAGAAATATTTCACTTAACCCGCGGCAAGAGGAATTTTAACAAAATTTTTCATAAAATGCAAATAATGGTTGCAAAATATATATAACTTGTGGTAGTATATTCCCCGTCTGAAAAAACGAAGGCATTACCTGAAGGAGGTGTAACGGCATGCCCAACAACAAATCAGCCAAAAAGCGCGTTCTCATCGCAGAAAGGAACCGTATTTACAACCGCTTCTGGAAAACGCGCTGCAAAAATGCTGTCAAAAAAGTTCTTGATGCAGTAGAGGCAAAAGACGCTGAACTCGCAAAACAGCGCTTCGACCTTGCGCAGGGAGTTCTTGACAAAGCAGTGGTTAAAGGTGTCGTACACCGTAATACCGCAGCACGCCGCAAAGCCGGCATGGCAGCTAAGCTTAAAACACTTGCTTAAAAAAATCACCGGGTGACCGGTGATTTTTTTTGAACGAAGAACAACGAACGAAGAACAAAGAACTATTACAGACTTAGAAGACACTATAATTACCTTAACTTGATAAGTTGCCTTTCTTCGCAGACAATGTACAGCAGCTTGCTACAAGCATACTGATAATTTCATCAAGTTCACAAACAAAACCAACGTACGTTTCCTTCGATATTCCATTGCTTCTTAGAAGCAGTTTCAGCCAGTATTTGCTTTCACGGGCTTCCTTTTCGGCAATCTTGAATTTAGACAACATATCCGGAACAGACTGCCCTGCCTGACCCTCTGCGACATTTGCTCCTATGCTCGTTCCCGAACGCAAGAGCTGTCTTGCCAAAACACCATTATTCTTTGTGTACAACATATCACATAATTTTATTATTCTTACCGCAAAATTTTCCGATTTGTACCCAAGCGGATTATTTTCGTCAGCCATTTTTAATAATCCTCCAATGCCCCCAGGTTCTTCGTTCTTCGTTCGAGCGAGTAAAACGAGCGAAGGGGTTCTTCGTTCTCTTTTTATATACTCAAAATACTAAGCAGACGCATGATATTCTCATCAATGTCTCCTTTATCCTCCCATGCTTTTTCAAGCGGCGAAAATTTGACGGAGCCGTTCACCATACCTGCCATAAATCCGCTGTTTCCTTCTATCAGATGTTCTACGGAAGCTGCTCCGAGACGGGCGGCAATAGAAGCGTCCATGCAGGTGGGATGACCGCCCCGCAGCAGATGTCCCAGCACAATCGTGCGAGGGTCGTAATCTTCCCTGCCCTTCAGCTCGTCGCAAAGCTTCTGCGCCGAGCAGGCGCCCTCAGCCGTAATTATAATTGAGTGTGATTTGCCGCGTTTTCTTGAGTAGTCAAGCTTGCTGCATATATGCTCTATATCAACGGGCTTCTCCGGTATAACGATATATTCCGCACCGCAGGCAATTCCTGTCTGAAGCGCTATATAACCGGCATTTCTGCCCATAACCTCTACAATAAAAAGCCTGTCGTGGCTTGACGCCGTATCGCGCAGACGCGCAACGCATTCAAGCGCCGTGTTGCACGCCGTATCAAAGCCTATCGTATAATCAGTACCGCCCATGTCATTGTCAATGGTTGCGGGAACGCCGGCGACAGGAAAACCTCTGTCGGCAATGCCTTTTGCCCCGTGGAAAGAACCGTCGCCGCCGATTACCACCAGCGCGTCTATACCGTTCTTTCTCAGCATTTCAACGCCCATGTCAATACCTTCAGGCTTCATGAACTCAAGACACCGCGCAGTACGGAGAATTGTCCCGCCGTGCAGCAGAATACCGCCCACGGAACCCTTTGACATAGGCATAAAATCTCCGTTAAGCAGCCCCTGATATCCGTTCATAATACCGGTTACTTCCATATTATTGTAAAGAGCGGAGCGTACAACCGAACGAATTGCCGCGTTCATTCCCGGCGCGTCTCCGCCGCTTGTCAGAACCGCAAGTTTTTTCAGCATGACAGAACCTCCAAAGTTACGTTGAATTTTTATATGCAGAAACGCCGCAATGCGGCAGACATTATTTTCCGAACAGTTCTATGACAAGAAATTCAAGCTCGTGCCAGCCGTTTGACGTGCCAGATTTCTCGCCTGCGTTAAGCCGCAGTATTCCGACGAGGAAACGGAAGAGAGCGCGGGGACCGAAGCGTCTTGCCGCAGACTGGGCAAGTCTCCACGCGTAGTCGCGCGCGCCGAAAGCGTTTTTGAAATGCTCAGCCATGCGCGGAAACACCGCTCCGTAAAAGGCAAGGCGGAAGCGGTTGTGAAGCGCGGAAGTCAGTTTTATAAGGTCTCCTGACTGCGCCGTTTTCTCCATTGCCGCAAGGCTTTTCATAGCTGCCGTACTGTCTCCGCTGCATATTCCGTCAAGCAGTCTGAGCAGATTTTTGCTTCCGTCGTCAAGGCAGAAATTTTCCACGTCTTCCGCAGATACGATTTTGCCGCCCTTGAGCGCGGCAAGGGTTACGAGCTGTCCGCGTATTTCCTCAGGATCTTCGACCAGTTCAACCATCAAAGCGGCGGCATCCCGCGCCAGAGCAACGTTCATGTTCCTCGCAAGGGTTTCAACCCACTGCTGTCTTTCCCTCGGCCAGCGCGGATACGCGGCAGGCTTCAGCACGGTGCATTTGCCGAGTATTTCTTTCGGAATAAGTTTGGACGGCTCGTTTTCGTAGACGAGAACAATAACGACGGGGGAATCCTTCTGAACCATGGGAGAAAACTGCTCAGGCAGGGTTCCCAGGCTTTCGGCTTCCTCTACTATAATGAAACGGTTTTCGTCAAAAAGTCCGCCGGACATATTGTCGGAGAGCAGAGGCTGCCACTCTCCGCCTTCAAGTCTGGCGGACATTGCATATCCTTTTTGTTCCAGCTCCTTCGCTGTTTCTTCAAGCAGACGCCTCTGCGAGGTGCCTGACGCGACAACAAGCCGGAGTTCGGGCATCAGCCTTTCACCACAACGTTGACAAGCCTGCCGGGAACTGCGATAACCTTGACTACTTCTTTTCCTTCAAGACGCGCCTGTGTTTCGGGGCGCGACATAATTTCTTTTTCAAGCTCTTCCTTTGAGAGTCCTGCCGCTACCCTGAACTGTTCGCGCAGCTTGCCGTTCACCTGAAGAACTATCGTCACTTCGTCCTGAACAAGCGCTGCTTCGTCAACTTCAAACCAGCTTTCCGCAGAGAGGAAAGTGTCGTTGCCGACAAGGTGCCACAGCTCTTCCGTGATATGCGGCGCAAACGGGCAGAGACAGAGAAGCAGCGTTTCCACGCCTTCGCGCATTACGGCGTTGTCCTGACCGTTTTCAGGCTTGAAGGAAACAAGCGCGTTCGTAAGCTCCATAAGTCTCGCGACCGCCGTGTTGAACTGGCGTTCGTCGCGAATATCCTTCGTAACCCTGTCAAGCGTGCTGTGTATCGTGCGCTTCAGGTCACGTGCGGCAGGCGATTTAAGCTCTGAAAGTTTAACTCTGCCCTTTCCCGCAGCCTTAAGCGCGTCAAGATTCGTTTCAACAAGTCTCCATACACGGCTGAGGAAACGGAAACTGCCTTCAACGCCGCGGTCTGACCAGTCAAGGTCTTTTTCGGGCGGAGCGGCGAAAAGTATGAACAGACGCGCCGTGTCCGCGCCGTATTTCTTGATAATTTCATCAGGATCGACAACGTTGCCGACCGATTTTGACATCTTCGTACCGTCCTTGATAACCATACCCTGCGTAAGCAGACGGTCAAACGGCTCACGCATATCCTTAGGCAGCATGCCGAGGTCGGCAAGCACCTTCGTAAAGAAACGCGCGTAGATAAGATGCAGGCAGGCGTGTTCAATGCCGCCTATATACTGGTCAACTGTCATCCAGTATTTTTCGTCTTCAATGTCAAACGCTTTGTCCTCGTTCCACGGCGAAGCGTAACGAATGAAATACCATGAGGAATCGTAGAAGGTATCCATCGTGTCGGTTTCGCGGCGTGCAGGGCCTCCGCAGTGCGGGCAGGTGGTATTCACCCAGTCCTCGCGCGTGGCAAGCGGATTGCTTCCGTTTTTCGGAATTTCAACGTCAAGCGGCAGTTCGACAGGCAGCTGCTCCTCAGGAACAGGAACTACACCGCATTTATCGCAATATACGACAGGAATCGGAGTTCCCCAGTAACGCTGGCGGGAAATAAGCCAGTCGCGCAGACGGAACTGCGTTTCGCGTTTTCCTATGCCCTTATTTTCTATCCATTCGGCAAATTTCTTCTTTGCCTCCGCCGTTTCAAGCCCGTCAAATTCCTCTGAATTGCAGGAAATTCCGTAGGCGGGAACGGCTTCCGTCATCGTGCTGCCGTCGGGAATTTCGCCGTCCTTCGGGCGGACAACGGCGATGACGGGTATGTCATACTTTCTTGCGAAATCAAAGTCGCGCTGGTCATGCGCGGGAACGCCCATGACAACGCCTGTGCCGTAATCGGTGAGAACGTAGTCGGCAATCCATATCGGGGCTTTTTTGCCGTTGAACGGATTGACTGCGTAGAAGCCGGTGAACATACCTTCCTTGTCAACGCCTACAGCCTCACGGTCGATATTGCTCCTGTTGATAATTTTCTTCGCAAAGGCGCGGAGCGCTTCACCCTTTTCGCCGCCGGCGCGTTTCGCAAATTCCTCGACAAACGGATGCTCGGCGGCAAGCGCGACAAAGGTTACGCCGTAAATTGTATCAATACGCGTTGTGTACGCTTCAAAATTGAGATCCGTACCGGCAATATCCATCGTAAAGCGGACACCTTCCGATCTGCCGATCCAGTTTTTCTGCATTGTGAGAACTCTCTCCGGCCACCCCTTGAGATCGTCAAGGCATTTGACAAGCTCATCGGCATAGTCCGTAATGCGGATAAACCACTGGTCAAGCCCGCGCTTTGTAACAGGATTTCCGCAGCGCCAGCACACACCGTTTTCAACCTGCTCGTTTGCAAGCACCGTTTTGCACGTGTCGCACCAGTTGACCGGCGCATGCTTGCGGTAAACAAGACCTTTTTCGTACATTTTGAGGAATATCTGCTGGTTCCATTTGTAATATTCCGGCTTGCAGGTGAGCACGAGACGCCGCCAGTCATAACTGTATCCTACAGCCTTGAGCTGGTCTATCATGTGTTCTATGTTCGCCATTGTCCATTTTGAAGGGGCAATGCCGTGCTTAATTGCGGCATTTTCCGCAGGCATACCGAAAGAATCGAAGCCAATAGGGTGAATAACGTTATAGCCGTGCATTTTGAGGAAACGGGCTATGATATCCCCAATCGAATAGTTGCGAAGATGTCCCATGTGGAGCGCACCGCTGGGGTACGGGAACATTTCGAGACAGTAGAATTTCTTTTTTGAAGGGTCGGTCTCAACATTGAAAATACCGGCTTCCGTCCATTTCTGCTGCCATTTTTTTTCTATTGCGCTAAAATCGTAGGGCATCGCTCTCTCCTCCGCAGTAACAGGTTCAAATTTATGAGAGACAATTATACCCTCTTCGCAACAGGCTATCAAGAGTGTATAATTTAAGCGGCATTAAATTTATTCACATAATCAGGGGGTGTACCTTCATGCTTGAACTTGACAAGGAAAACTGCACCGCAGAGGTGCTTGAAGAAACGGCAATGCCGGTGGTGATCGACTTTTGGGCGCCGACCTGCCCCGACTGTATGGCTCTGCTTCCGGCATACGAACAGCTTGCAGGACAGTACGGCGGCAAAATCAAATTCACAAAGGTTGACTGCTCAGCCAAACGCAGCGTAGCCATGAAATTCCGCGTTATGAGCATGCCGACGTTCCTCTTCTATAAGGACGGCAAAGAACTGAAACGGCTCGGCAGAGGCGTCAAAGCGGAAGAAATCGAAGCGGCAGTAAAAGAACTGCTTTAAATCCGTACAAAGGGGAGTCAAACCTTGGAAAAATTTGAAAAGAAAGACAATTTTGCGGCACTTCTGCCAATAGGCATATTCATCATATTCTATCTCGGACTCGGATTTCTGTACGAATACGGGCTCAAAATGGAGCTTGGCTTTTATAAAATACCGGTCGTCGTGGCGTTTCTCATCGCCCTGACCTTTGCCTGCTTCCAAAACAGGGCTGTCAGCTTTGACGAAAAACTGACGCTGATGGGCAAAGAAATAGGACACAAGGATATCGTAACGATGATACTGATATTCCTCGCCGCCGGCGCTTTTGTCGGCGTTGTAGGAAGAAGCAGCGCGGAAAGCGTCGCATACTTCGTGCTGTCGCTCATACCGACGCGTTTTGCGGTGGTCATTCTCTTTGTCGTTGCGTGCTTCATCTCGCTTTCAATGGGCACGTCAGTCGGAACAATCAGCCTTATAACCCCAATAGCCGTAGCGATAGGCAAAGCCTCAGGCTTCGACCTCCCAATCTGCATAGGCGCAGTTGTCGGCGGGGCAATGTTCGGGGACAACCTCTCGTTTATATCGGACACAACGATAGCCGCCTGCAACGGACAGGGCTGCGAAATGAAAGACAAATTCCGCGAAAACTTCGCGATAGCGCTGCCGGCTGCCCTTGCAACGCTTGTATGCCTCTACTTCGTATCGCTCAAATATGACGTATCAGGATATATCCAGCACGATTACAACCTGATACAGATAATCCCCTACCTGCTCGTTCTTCTCGGCGGAATAATAGGCTTCAACGTATTCGTCATACTGCTCGCAGGCATCGTAACCGGCTCGGTAATCGTGTTCTTCACAGGGGCAACACAGGCAGTTGACCTGCTTTCCAACATGGGAGCAGGCTGCGCCGGAATGTTTGAAACGGCGATGGTCGCCGTTCTCGTCTCGGCAATAGGCGGTCTCGTGAAAGCAAACGGCGGATTTGACGCGGCGCTGCACCTCATTAAAAGCATTTTCAAAGGCAGAAAAGGCGGACAGCTCGGAATAGGAATACTGGTAAGCGCCATGGACGTAGCAACAGCCAACAACACGGTCGCAATCGTCATGTCCAACCAGATAGCAAAAGAAATGGCTGGAGACTACGGCATTTCTCCGCGCAAAACGGCGTCAATCCTCGACACCTTCTCCTGCATCGTGCAGGGGGCACTTCCCTACGGCGCACAGATACTCGTCGCCGTCTCGGCGGCGGCAAGCCTCGGCTGCAGCATATCAGCGTTTGACATAATACCGAACCTTTACTATCCGTTCTTCCTTCTCCTCAGCTCGCTGGTATTCATATTCTTCATACCCGAAAAAACAAAATAACGCTGACGAATTATTTTGAAAAAACACGGCGGCTTGGGAATTCCAAGCCGCCTGCTTATTACTTTTCGGCGTATGCCGTTCAAACTGCTACTTAATCAGCTTTTTCAGCATTTCCTTAATCTCGGCATTCTCTTTCTTAAGGTTCTCAATTTCACTCTTAAGTTCCTTATTCTCGTCGCTGACATACTTCACCTGTTTCTGAAGCTCCGCCTTTGTCTTTGCCGTTTCGCCCTTGCCGAATTTCAGACTGAAACCGACGTTGTACGCGTTCTGGCTGTCGTTTCCGTTGCTGATTGACGTTGAGGCAGAGAGCATCATATTCGGGTTCGGTTTGTAGGCAAGTCCTATCGCTTCCGCGTTCGCGCCCCTGTAGCCGCCGTACGCCACCGCTCCGACAAGTTTGTCGCCTTCTTCGCCGCTCGGTTCGGCAAAGTGCAGTCCTGCAAGTGCCGCTGATATTGCGCCGACTTCGCGGATTTCCTGCGTGTTCGCGCTTATCGCAAGGTCTCTTGCGTAAAGCTGTGCGCCGTTGACAGCGTCCGTTGACATAGGCGATACTTCGCCTGCTTTCAGATTGCTTATCTTTGTTCCGTTCACACCTGCAAGCGCAATCGTTGACTTGTCCGCACCATCATAATGTACTGCGTTGGCATCTTCTCCGCCGCCGCCACCCGGAAGATTGCTGATTATGTCAAATATCTGTCCGCCGTTCACCGCATCGGTTGAACCGCTTTCTATCGCTCCGTTGGCAACATTGACTATCTGTTTCAGATGTCCTGTGTCACCAACTGACACTACGCCTTCAGCAGTTGTTCCGCCCGTGAAGTTGTAGGTTTTCGTTCCGATTGTCGCACCTGTCACATTCTGCGCAGCTTTTGTAATCGCGTTGTTGCCAAGCGCTACGGAATTATCGTGCGTTGCTCTCGCATCTGTGCCGAAAGCTATTGAATTTGCGCCTGAGGCAACCACACCTTGCGGTTTTTTTGAAGCACCCATCGCTATGGCGTTTTCGCCGCTTGCGGTCGTACCTGAAATCGCCGGCAGATATTCCCCGACAGCTTCCGAAAGCAGTTCCGCGTTTGACATAGTCGGGTCATGCAGTACATATTGCTTGCATACTGCTGCCAGTATCTCCGCCTGTTCGGTTGTAATATTGGCAAGGTCATCAACAGAGGCAATGCCCGGTATCGTGCCGGAGGGGAGCGTACTCAAAAGACCTTCCCATGTGGCATAAAGATCAGGATGCTTGTCTTTGCTAAGAACGACATCTTTCAATCCTGATACCATATAACTCATGGCAGTATCTTCATCCTTAAAGGGGGTTGCCCAGCCAAGGGCAAAAGTATTGTCGCTGACTGCCTGTGCAAACGTACCCATTGCGACGCTTCCCTTGCCTTTTCCTGACGCATCACCTGCCACAGTGCCTGCGCCGAACGCAAAGGAGCCGTCGCCGTACGCTTTGCCTCCGCCAACCTTGAACGTTGATGAGCCGGCTTCCTCAATCAGACCGCCTCCGGCAAAAGACGCTGCTCCATTTGCAAGTGATTTGTAACCTGTTGACATGGAATAATTTCCCTTAGCATCCGTATAGGAACCCATCGCCGTGGAAGCGTCGCCAACAGCTTCCGTTCTGAAACCCATCGTTGTGGAATAGTCGCCGCTGGCGGTTGTACCATCACCCATCGCCGTAGAAGTTTGCCCGCTGGCAGTCGTCCGAGTACCCATCGCTGTAGAGCCGTCTCCGAGAGCATACGTATGATTACCCATCGCCACGGAAGCCTCCCCTTCGGCAATAGTATAGTTACCCATCGCTGTGGAAACAATTCCGATTGCTTGCGTATTGCCTCCCATCGCAGTGGAACGTTCGCCACTGGCTATCGTTTCTTTGCCCATCGCTACGGAAATGGTACCGCTCGCGGTCGCATGGTCTCCCATCGCTACGGAAACAGCTCCGGTGGCGCACGTGTGGGTACCCGTAGCCAAAGCAATCGGTCCGCTGGCAGTTGTCCAGTCACCCATCGCTACGGAAGCTCTTCCGCTGGCGGTCGTATGAAAACCCAACGCCGTGGAAGCGTCGATGCTGGCAGTCGTAAGCCAGCCCATCGCTGTGGAAGCATAACCGCTGGCAGTCGTTTCTATGCCCATCGCTGTGGAAGACTCTCCGCCGGCAGTCGTATTACCGCCCATCGCTGTGGAATGGAGACCGCTGGCAGTCGTTTGATAGCCCATCGCTGTTGAAGAAGCGTCGATAGCGTTCGTTTGGTAGCCCATCGCCGTGGAATAGTTTCCAATGGCGTTCGTTTGGTAGCCCATCGCCGTGGAATAATCGCCTGCATCAGTGCCGGTTTTTTGAGATATAGTCCCGTTGTAGCTGTTAATTACCGTGCCGTTTCCTGCCATCGCAGGCAGTGCCGTGCCGAAGATGAACGACACGAGCATGAAGATTGCCGCAAGTTTTTTGATGTTTCTCATTTTTACCCTCTCCTTTGGTAAAATATTTTATATTGTGCTTCATAAAAAAATTTATGACAACAAGAAATACGCCGCAGTTTGACACACCGTTAAATCGGCAACTTTAATTCCCGCAGAACTGTCTGCGTTTGTTTTGAAAATAAGGGTTTGAATAAGCTTGGAGTTTAAGGAGAGGAGAAAAGGAACAGGAGCTCTCCTTAGAAGGAGAGACCTGGCTGGCTGGCTGGCTGGCAATGCCGCTGTTTTGTTCATATTCTCACTCTCCTTTCTCCTTTGATTTTTCTGTCGTTGCTCTGCCGCGTTGTTTTACGACACAACTTTGGCGGAATACGTTCCGTCTTCCTGCGTATTATACAGCATAATCGCCGTTGCGCAAGCCTTTTTTACATTTTTTTTCTTCAACGTGCCGTACGCAACAGTTCGCTTTTTACTTCTTCCGTGTACTGTTTCGCAAATCTGCACAGCACACCGTTCATTGTTTCGTTTTTCAGCCTCGTCGCGCGGATAAATTCCGCATGAAGATGCGGATTGAGTTTTGTTGCTACCCGTTTTGTCTGTTCTGTCATTGTTTTTTCTCCTTTCTGTGTGTTAAGAAAACCAATTACGGTAAAGTGCAATTACCATAAGAAACAATTACCAAAAGTACCAATTACAAAGAGAACCAATTGTGGTGTCCGCTGAAGCGGACGTTTGAAGTTAAAACCTTTTTTGTCCGTCATTCCGACGAACGCCGGAATCCAGCCTGTGCCCAGTATGGGTATGTCGTTCGTTTTTCAAGGTCTTTTCAAAGCCGCTGGATACCGTGTCAAGCACGGTATGACAAAGCTTTTTTTGCTTATGGCTTATAGCTTGCAGCTTACAGCTTAATTCCCGCCCACGGCGCAAGTTTCTCCCGCAG
>JAGHTZ010000051.1 GCA_018065065.1 Candidatus Equadaptatus faecalis
TGTTTTCAACTGGTCGGGGCGAGAAGAATTGAACTTCCGACCTCTTGGTCCCGAACCAAGCGCGCTAACCAGACTGCGCTACGCCCCGACGAACCAGTGCATTATAGCACTCGTTTTTCTGCCCGTCAATTACCGGCTGCACGATTTAATCTGTCTTTTATCGCAAGTCCTATGCCTTTTTCGGACGGAATTTCGGCAATTATTATTTCCGCGCCGGATTTTTCAAGCTTTCTGAGCGCTCTGAACACTTCGTGCGCGTATTCTTCTTCGCTTTTGAAAATAAGTTTTTTAACGGGATTGCCGGATATTTCCGACGTTCCCATCCACGCGTATTTTCTGCCTTGCGCCGTTTTTTCCGCGTTTTCTGCTTTTGCAGGCAGAAGCGGAAGTTTCGGCGCATAGTGGCGGTATCTTGTGCCCGGAGAGCGTTTGATTATGTTTTTGTCCTGCGGAAACAAAACTTCCAGTCCGAGCGCTTCTTCTATTTTTTCTTTCGGCAGTCCCCCCGCGCGAAGCAGTACGGGACTGCTGCCCGTTACGTCTATTACCGTTGATTCCACGCCGATTTTTGTTTCGCCGCCGTCAAGCACCTGCGCAACTGCGCTGCCCAGATCGCCGCGTACCGTCTGCGCGTCCGTCGGGCTGGGGCGTCCGCTTTTGTTTGCGCTCGGCGCCGATATCGGCAGATCTGCCGCACGGATAAGTTCAAGCGCAATTCTGTTGTCGGGCATTCGCACGGCGGCTGTTTCAAGCCCTCCACGCGTTGCGTACGGCACGATTTCTTTTGCCGGAAGCACTAAGGTAAGAGGTCCCGGCCAGAATTTTTCCATAAGCGTGCGCGCCATTCCGTTCATTTCGACAACTTTTTCCGCCATTTCAACCGAGGCCACGTGAAGTATCAGAGGATTGTCGGACGGGCGTCCCTTTGCCTCATAGGTTTTGCGGACAGCGTCCGCGTCAAGAGCGTTCGCGCCCAAGCCGTAGACTGTTTCCGTAGGGAAGGCTACAAGCTTTCCGCCACGTATAAATTCCGCCGCGCGTTCAATTTCCAAGCGCTCGGTTTCCGTTGTCTGCGAATATATTTTTTCAAGCCGCCGTTCAATTTCAGTCATTAAGATATGCCCCGTCCATGAACGTTTCCATGAAGTTTCTGCGGAACTGCGCAAAGCGCCCGTCTATTATCGCCTGTCTTGCTTCGGCGACAAGGTTCACGAGGAAATGAACGTTGTGCAGGCTGCAGAGTCTTGCGGCGAGTATTTCTCCCGCCGTGTGGAGATGGCGTATGTAGGCGCGCGTGTAGTTTCTGCACGCATAGCATTCGCAGTGCGTATCCATAGGCGTAAAGTCGCGCGCGTATTTCAGGTTTTTGAGGTTCATTCTGCCTTCGTGCGTGAATACCGTTCCGTTTCTGCCGTTGCGCGTCGGAAGCACGCAGTCGAACATGTCTATTCCGCGTGCTATTCCTTCCACAAGGTTCGTAGGAAAACCTACGCCCATGAGGTATCGCGGCTTTTCTTTCGGAAGTTCCGGCACGGTACAGTCAAGTATGCGGTACATTTCTTCGTGTGATTCGCCTACTGAGAGCCCCCCTATTGCGTAGCCGGGGAAGTCAATTTCCTGAAGCAGATGCGCACATTCTATGCGCTGTTTTTCAAAGGTGCAGCCCTGAACTATTCCGAACAGCGCCTGGTCTTCCCTGCCGTGAAATTCTTTGCAGCGTTTTGCCCAGCGCACGGTGCGTTCCATTGATTTCTGCGAGTAGTCCTGTTCTGCCGGAAGCTTTACGCACTCGTCAAACGCCATAATAATATCGGCTCCGAGCTTTTCCTGTATCGCTATTGAGTCTTCGGGGCGCATAAAGTGTCTGCTTCCGTCTATGTGGGAGCGGAATTCAACACCGTCTTCGGTTATTTTTCGCAGATCGCCGAGCGAGAATACCTGAAAACCGCCCGAGTCCGTCAGTATCGGGTGTTTCCAGTTCATAAAGCGGTGCAGCCCTCCGGCTTCGGCAACGATGTCTTCTCCGGGGCGCATATAGAGATGATAGGTGTTTGAAAGTATAATCTGAGCGCCAAGAGCTTCAAGTTCTTCAGGGATTATCGCCTTGACCGTTGCCTGCGTTCCGACAGGCATAAACACGGGAGTTTTGATAATTCCGTGCGGTGTTGTAAATTCCCCTGCCCTTGCCCCTGTTTCTTTGTCTTCCGCGATTATTTTGTATTCAAACATAGTTGTCTCCCGATTACCATTTAAACAAATTCCGGCAGTTGTTTTCAACTGCCGCGGAAAAAGCTTCAAGTTCCATGCCTTTCAGCTCCGCAAGGCATTTGTAGACCTCTGCGACGTACGCCGGCTGATTGCTTTTTCCCCTGTACGGTACGGGCGCAAGATAGGGCGAGTCTGTTTCGCAGAGTATTCTGTCAAGCGGTATCCGCTTCGCCGTTTCGCGGAGCGCCGCAGTATTTTTGAAGGTAATTATTCCGCTGAACGAGATATAAAAGCCCAGTGACAAAGCCTGCTCTGCCTCGTCATAATTTCCGCCGAAGCAGTGAATTATGCCACCGCATTTTTCCGCTCCGCGCGTGCGCAGAATTTCAAGCGTGTCTTTCATTGCGTCGCCGTCTTCTTTGTTTTTGGCGTCCCTGACGTGAACCACAACGGGCTTGTTTTCTTCAACAGCCCATTCAATCTGCTCTGCGAACAGTTTTTTCTGCAGCCCGCGCGTCTCGGATACGTAGTAATAATCAAGCCCGATTTCGCCTATTGCGACAACTTTTCCGCACTGCGAAAGCTGTCTGAGTTCGCTTGAAATTCCGTCAGGCATTTCTTCAGCGTTTTCCGGATGCAGTCCGACTGCGGCATAAATTTCTTCGTACTCTGCCGCCTGACGAATCGCGTTCAAGCTGCTTTCATAATTGCAGCCTGCATAAAGCATCCGACGGACGCCGTTTGCCGATGCCGTTTCAAGCATTTGGCAGAGTCCGTCGGGAAAATATTCCGGGTCGAGATGGCAGTGCGAGTCTATCAGCAATGCTTTTATCCTATTCTCGTACCTGCCGGAATCGTATCGTCCATAACCGTGAGGAGTGTAAGCTGCTCTTCCTTGGCGGTCGCGGCTGCCAAAAGCATGCCGTTTGACGCGTTGCCGCGGATTTTCGCCGGTTTGAGGTTGCAGAGCACAACAATTTTTTTGCCGATTAAATCTTCAGGCTTGAAGAATTTGCGTATGCCTGAGACTATCGTACGCTTTTCGTAGCCGAGGTCAATGCTTATAAGATAAAGCTTGTCAGAGTTCTGCGCCGGTTCGACCTTTTCCACGACCGCAACCCTGAGTTCCTGACCTGAGAAGTTTTCTATCGTTGTTTCTTCTTCATGCTTTCCGTAATCTCTTGCCGCCGCGGGGTTCTGCTTTGCAAGACGAGCCGCGTCGCGGACTTTTCTTTCTTCCGTCCATTTTTCGACGTCAATGCGCGGGAAAAGTATTTCTCCTTTGGTGACTGTGACATCAAAGTTACTGCCCCATTTCCATTCTGCGCGCGCGCCGTCAAAGAGCGAGCCGGACAGCCCAAGCTGCGCATAGGTTTTCTCTGCTGCATAGGGCATGAACGGAGCGATAAGTACCGCCGTTAATCTCAGCGCTTCCCAAAGAGTGCGGAGAACGGCGTCAAGGCGTTCGACGTTTCCTTCTTTGCCGAGTTTCCACGGCTCTGTTTCGTCAATATATTTGTTGCAGCGGCTTATGAAAGCCCAAATTGTTTTAAGGGTGTCGTCAAAGGCAAATTTGTCCATAAGTTCTTCCGCTTTGGCAAGCGTTTCTTCAGCCATTGACTGTATCTCTTTGTCAAGCCCAGTCTGAACAACGTTCTGCGGCAGTCTGCCTTCGCGGTATTTGACAAGCATCTGCGTGCTTCTTGAAAGCAGATTGCCGAAGTCGTTTGCAAGGTCGGAGTTGATATGCTGAACCATGGCGGCTTCCGCAAAGTCACCGTCCAGTCCGAAAGGAACCTGACGGAGAAGGAAATAACGGAACGGGTCAACCCCGTACACGTCAACCATTTCAAACGGGTCAACAACGTTGCCGACGGATTTTGACATTTTAGCGCCGTCAACCGTCCACCAGCCGTGCGCAAAAACGCGTTTCGGCGGCTCGATGCCAAGCGCCATAAGCACTGCCGGCCATATTACGCAGTGGAAGCGGATTATGTCTTTGCCGACGAGATGATTCGCCGCCTGCCAGTATTTTTTCAATTCTTCGCTGTTTTCACCGCTGCTCAGCGCCGACACGTAGTTAAGCAGGGCGTCAAACCACACGTAGATAACATGTTTGTCGTCGCCGGGAACGGGTATGCCCCATTTAAGCGTGGTGCGCGATATCGACTGGTCGCGCAGTCCCGATTTTATATAGCTTATTACTTCGTTGTAACGCGATTTAGGCATAATCGCGTCAGGATTTTCTTCGTAATACTTGAGAAGCTTCTCTGCGTATTTTGACTGCTTAAAGAAATATGTTTCCTCTTTCATTCTGACAAGAGGCCGGTGGCAGTCCGGGCAGGTATTGCCTTCGCCCATCTGAGCGTCTGGAACATAGGTCTCGCAGGGCACACAGTACCAGCCTTCATATTCGCCTTTGTATATGTCGCCGCTGTCGAGCAGCTGTTTAAAGGCTTTCTGCACAAACTCAACGTGGCGGTCGTCTGTCGTGCGGATAAAATCGTTGTTGGATATGTTCAGCACTTTCCAGAGCTTCTGGAAATTCTGGACGACTTCGTCACACAGCTCTTTCGGTGTTATGCCGCGTTTTTCAGCAGAATTCTGTATTTTCTGCCCGTGCTCGTCTGTTCCTGTCAGGAACCATGTTTTGTCTCCGCCCGAACGGTGCCAGCGGGCAAGAGTATCAGCCGCGACCGTCGTGTAGGCGTGGCCTATGTGCGGAACGTCGTTGACGTAATAGATTGGTGTTGTGATATAAAAACTTTTTTCGGACATAGCAATGCCTCCCAAAATTATTATGCTTCCAGAAGTGTCTTCTTTATCTTGTTCGGGGCGGTCCCGTATTTTGCCGCAATTAAGTTTACGACATTTTTTACTGTTTCTCCACCCCTGTACAGTTTTTTTGCTTCTTCAAGCCATTCGGTTTCGTCGGAGGATTCTTCGCTGAAACCTTCAACGACGCAGACAAACTCACCGCGCATCCGTTCTTCGATCAGCAAGTC
Organism: Candidatus Equadaptatus faecalis; assembly: GCA_018065065.1. NCBI lineage: Bacteria > Thermotogati > Synergistota > Synergistia > Synergistales > Synergistaceae > Candidatus Equadaptatus > Candidatus Equadaptatus faecalis. The sequence continues at coordinate 5,214 of JAGHTZ010000051.1, forward strand.
TTTGAAGCCGAGCAGGGTCGAAGCAATTGTTTCCTGATGTATTTTTGATATCTCGCGTACAAGCGACGCTTTTCTGTCACCGAGCACCGATGCGATAAGTTCAAGTTCCCTAAGCAGCCTGTGCGGCGCAACGTAGAAAACAAGCGTGTTTTTAATTTTTGCAAGCTCTGCGAGCCTGTTTTTCTTTTCACTCTCTTTGCCTTTCAGAAAACCTGCGAAGGTAAAGCTTTCCATGCCTATTCCGGACAGAAGCAACGCCGGAAGAAGCGCGTTGGCGCCCGGAAGTACGTCAACAGGCAGCCCGTTTTCAAGCATGTATTTTACGACTTTGCCGCCCGGGTCTGACAAACCCGGGGTGCCTGCGTCGGAGACAAGCGCTGTGTTTTTGCCGCTGCGCACAAGCGCTGCGATTTCTTCGCAGCGTTCCGTTTCGTTATGCTCGTGGCAGGAAATCAGCGGCTTTTTTATGTCGTAGTGATTGAGCAGCTGCAGTGTATGGCGGGTATCCTCGCACGCAATAACGTCGGCTTCACGCAGTATGCGCAAACCTCTGAGCGTCATGTCTTCCAAATTTCCAACGGGCGTCGGGACAACTGTCAGCGGCATTTTTATCTCCTTTACAGCGAGTAATTTTCAAGCATTTCTTCTGTTTCTTTTCCGTCCGCGTCAAGAACAAAAAGCGGGGGCAGAACGGACGTTCCTTTTTTTGCGGCGCGTACAGCTTCTATCAAAACCACCGAGGCTTCCGACCGCGGTTTCGGATAAACAAAACGGACTTTTTTCACACTGATATTGCTGTTTTCAAGCAGTTCAAAAAGCTCTGCCGAACGCTGCGCGGCCATAATAATATTAAGTCTGCCCCTGTTTTTCAGCAGATAGCGCGAGGCTGAGACAACGTCCTCAAGGCTGCAGTCCGTTCCCTGACGTGCTGATGCCACGGCTGACGACGGACTTACCCTGCTGCTTGAAGCCGCCTCAAAATACGGCGGATTTACCACTACTCTGTCAAAGCTCTGCGGAGCGGCTATTTTTTTGTATTCCTTCAGGTCTGCCGCTTCAAATTCAGCGCTTACACCGTTGAACGCGGCGTTTTCTTTCGCCAGCTCAATCAGGTGCGGCTGAATGTCTATTCCTTTAACGGCAAAACCGCGTTTTGCGAGTATCAGAGAAATTGCCCCGTGCGCACAGCCGAGTTCAAGAATTTTTTCATCTTTTTTCGGCGATACAAAATGCGCCAAAAGTATCGTGTCAATATTGACGCGAAGCCCTTCTTTGGCGTCAGGCTGTCTGATTTTCAGAGCGCCGCGGAGCAGTTCCTCATATTTTTCCATTACGCCCAGTCTTCCATGCGGACACCTACGACCTGAGACAGTCCGGGTTCCTGCAGGGTTACGCCGTACAGAACATCAGCGCGTTCCATCGTAATTCTGCGGTGCGTCATGCAAAGTATCTGTCTGCGCTGTGCGTATTCCTTTACAAGATTGGACAGTCTGCGCAGGTTGACTTCGTCAAGGGCGGCGTCAACCTCGTCAAGAACTGCCATAGGGCAGTTGGCGACTTCCATTGAAGCAAATAGCAAAGCTATTGCCGCAAGCGATTTTTCGCCTCCGGAGAGCTGTGCTATGCCGAGCGGATGCTTTCCGGGCGGACGGGCGATTACGTCAACACCCGTTTCCCATATCGTCGGTGCGTCGGTCATTTCAAGGTGCGCCTCTCCTCCGCCGAACAGCGTACGGAAAATCGAGCAGAATTTGTCGTCAACCTGCTGAAGCGCGTCAGTAAATATCTGCTGTGCTTTGTTGTCCGCTTCGGTAATAAGGCGGTTGAGTTCGTCCGCGCTCTTCTTGACGTCGGACATGTGCTCTCCCATAAAGCCGAGTCTCTGCTGCAAATTGTCATCTTCGGAGAGAACACCCATGTTAACGTCACCGTACTGCTTTATTTTTCTGTCTCCGTCGCGGATTTTTCTGCGGAGTTCCTCAAGGTTCACGTCATCAGGAAGCACTTCGCTGCCAGGGTAAGGGTATTTTTCTTCCCAGCTGGAGATCATTTCTTCGATTTCTTTCTGGAGCGCCTCGCGTTTGGCTTCCACAGAGGCATATTTGTCCATTGCGGCGCGCATGCGCAGTTCGGCATTCTGTATGCGTACCGTGCAGTATTTATGATTTTCCTCAAGCTTTGAATAGCCGCCTACGCGCCTGTTTATCTCGGCAAGCAGTTCCTGTCTGCGGTTATGAATATTAAGACATTCTTTGCCTATCTGCGACAGTGCCGCTTTGTCCTGAAGACATCTGTAATCAAGCTCGGAAAGCTCTTCGTCAAGCGTTCCTATTTTTCCTTCTTCGGAGCGTATTTCATTGTTTATACGCTCAATAAGAGCAAAACGGGCACTTGCGCGTTCAGCCGCGACCGCGACCTCCGAGCGCAGCTTTTCGCGTTCTTCAATAAGCTTGCGGTCATCGTCCACTTCGCCCTGTTCGTCCCAGCGTCTTTCTACCTCTTCCATTGCGGTGAGAATTTCCTGCCAGTGCTGGCCTTCGCTTTTTATTGATTCGAGTATGCGTGCCTTTTCGCCTTCCATGCGTTTCTGTTCTTTTGCATAGCTTTCCCTGCGGTCTGCAAGCAGGGCGATTTTGCCGTCAAACTCACGGATTTTTCTCGTGTATTCTTCGTTCTGCTCGGAAACCTTCATTTCTTCGGCTTCCTGTTTCTTGTATTCCCTGCCAAGTTCTTCAGACATGCGCGAAGCATCTGCCGCTTCTTTTTCAAGCACCGAAAGCTGCGCTTTCAGTTTGATTGCGCGTCCGCTGTCCGTGCGTTTTCCTCCGGAAACCGTGCCTCCGGGCTGGAAAACGTCGCCCTCCAGAGAGACGACAGGCCCTCTGAAGCCTTCACGCACCAGCTGTTTACCGGTATCGAAATCTTCAACCACCAGGAGATCGCCCATAATGTGCTGAATTGCAGGAAGCCAATGGTCTTCAACCTGAATAAGGTCCATTGCCCAGCCGACAACTCCGCGCACCGGCATTGCAAAATCCATATTTGGGAAACGAGGCTTGCAGCGTTCGAGAGGCAGACAGGTAACGCGGCCTCCGTTGTTCTGTTTCAGTTTGTCAATACAGCGTCCCGCTTCTTCGATATTCTCGACAAGCAGATGGAACTGCTTTGCTCCGAGAAACGCTTCGAATGCTGTTGAAAGCGAATTTTCGCAGCTGAAAACGTCAATAACCGCCCGCGGCACCGCGTTCAGTCTGTTCAGTTTTGCAGCTGAAAGCAGAAACTGTACAGGCCTCGGATAGATGTCGCCCTGAAGCGCGTCCATAACTTCATTAAGCTTTGAACGAGCCTGTGAAGCGGTGCGCCTTGCCTGCTGCAAATCGGAAGCAAGCTGCTGCACGCGGGCATAGAGTACGCCGTGTTTTTTCACAAGCTCTTCCTGCTCTTCAAGCAGGGCATCGCGCTGCGCTTCGTTTTTCCTGATTTCTTTGTCTATATCTTTTCTTTGGTCTTTTTCTTCGCTCTTTTTGTTTTTGAATTCAAGAACTTCCCTGCCGAGGAAATTAAGCTTTGCTTTCAGTTTTTCAAGCTCCGCCTCAAGATTTCCGCGTTCGTTGTTAAGTTCTTCTCGTTCTGATTTCTGCTCTTCAAGCTTTGCGTTAAATTCGGTCCATTTCTTTTCAACCGCTTCCAGCGCTTTCTGACTTTTCTGCAGCGCCGCGGAAGCTTTCTGATTTTCTTTCTGATTCTTTTCCTGATCCGCAAGCAGTTCGTCCAGATGCTGTTTCGCTTTTTCAAGGTCTTCCTTCGCCTGAACAAGACGTCCTTTGGCGGAACGCAGCGACGAAGCGGAAGCAACGCCCGATTTTGTCAGACTCTCAAAACGGTTTCTGCACTGTTCAAGCTCCCACGTCTGCTCTTTCTGCGACCTTGCAATTTCTTCCAACTGTTTTTCTTTGGCGGCGCAAAGATTTTTCCATCTTTCAATCCATGCGTTTAATTCCGCTTTTATTCTTTCTGCCTGTGAATTTGCGTCCGCTATTCCGGCAAGTTCAGCTTCCGAAGAGGCGCGGCGCATCCAGTAGAGCATGCGTCTGTCGTCCTCTATGCTGTCCATTATCTCTTTCAGTTTTCTCGCCTTGTCAACCTCAGGCTTTATCTCTTCCCTGCGCGTTTCAAGCTCCGACATGAGATTTCTGATCTGGTCGTATTCTTCTTTAACCGTTACGAGCCTGTCAGCGGCGTTCATACGTTTTTTGCGGTAAATTTCCGTGCCGAACAGCGCTTCAAGACGTTTTCTTCTTTCCGCAGGACGTTCCTGTATTGCTTCCGCAACTTCACCCTGACCAATAAACGCGAAACGGTCGCCGTCGAGTTTCCAGCGTGTTTTCATTTCCTCAAGGTCTGAAAGATTGCATTTCGCTCCGTCAATAAAAAGCGAAGTCGCTCCGTCAGGTGCCGTCACCCTGCGTTTTACTATGCTGGTGCCGTCTTCATCACGGAACTGCAGAACAACTTCTCCCTCTTTCGCTTTGCCGAGACTGGCAGAACCCTGGAAAAGAAGATCGCTCTGTCTGGTTATGCGAAGTCTGGCGGCAGAACTGTCGCCAAGCGACCAGCGAAGAGCGTCCAGCAGGTTGCTCTTTCCGCTTCCGTTAGGTCCGACTATTGCCGTTAAACCGGGCGGCAGAATCAGATCATGTGCTCCGCCGAAGGATTTAAATCCCCTAAGCTGAAGGCGTCCTATATACATTTGACCGGTTCTCCTTTTTCTGCATTTCAATTATTCTGCGTTCTGTCTGTTCCATGGTGCCCTGCATGTCAAGCCTGTATTTTCCCCACTGAATATCCGTGTTTCCATAAAGTATTATTTTCTTTTCAAATTCCTCTTCCCACGAGGAGAGTACCGTCTCGGCTATGTATTCCGCCACCGTCCGGAAACACTCAAGCAGAAGCACTTCGTCTTTTGAATCGCAGCAAATCTTGCGGATAAAGCGTTTAATGCGCATGGCAACGCTTTCCTCTTTTTCAACGGTGCCGAGTCCTGTACAGCGGGGACATACGTGCATCATTTCAGTATAAAGATCTAGACGCGCGCGTTTACGCGTTATTTCGACAAGCCCGAGGTCGGTTACCCCGTGAATCTTGACTTTGCAGCGGTCTTCCTTAAACTGCCTGTTAAGCTCCGCCACAAGCATGTCGTTTTCTTCTTTTGTCGCCATGTCTATAAAATCTATTATAACTATTCCGCCGATTGCGCGCAGCCTTAATTGTCTCGCAATTTCGGAAGCTGCTTCCATATTTGTTTTAAAAACAGTATCGTCCAGATTTTTAGAGCCGGTAAATTTGCCCGTGTTAACATCTATGACCGTCAGGGCTTCTGTCTGGTCGATAACAAGATATGCTCCCGACGAGAGCCACACCTTTCTTTCCTGAGCTTCAAGCAGCTGTTTTTCAATGCCGTACACGTCAAAAACAGGCGCTGTGCCTCCGTAATACGTTACGTCAATTTCTTTGCCCGGCATAAACTGCTTTACACACGTCTTAATATTTTCGCAGTCTTCTTCGGTGTCAACCACTATTTCACATATATCGTCATTCAATTCGTCACGCAGCACTCTTTCGAGCAAGCCGGGCTCTCTGTGCAGAAGGCACGGTGCAGAATTCTGTGCTGCGTCTGCCTGTATTTTCTCCCAAAGCAACGTAAGCTCGCGAATATCAGAAAGCAGCGCTCCCTTTTCGGCATTAACAGCAGCGGTTCGTATTATCACACCACAGTTCTCGGGTTTACACTCTCTCAGTATATCACGCAGACGCTCGCGCTCAGCCTCGTCTTCAATGCGTTTTGAAACACCGGTTTCCTTCCCGCCGGGTATTAGGACAAGATATCTTCCGGCAAGCGATAATCTGGGACTGACGCGTGCCCCCTTGTCTTTCCTTGCATTTTTGACAACCTGGACAAGCATATCCTTTCCGGGTTTGACATCAATGCCGCGTGCGTCCGCAAGATAAAGAAAACCGTTTTTTCCGTCACCGAGATTCAAAAACGCCGCATGCATTCCCTGAAGTACATTGTCAACCTTTGCCTTGTATATCTCATTTGTTCTTTGATGGTCCATGCTGCGTTCAATAAAGAAATCGCAAAGTTTGCCGCGTCCGTCAAGAATGGCAATTCTGGACTCTTCCGCATCAAGAAGATTGGCTATAATCTGTTTCGGCGCTTTTTCTCCCATTATGCAGCCCCAATCAAACAAGCGGCAGAAGCTGCTGTCCTGCTTCGTCCCACGTGCCTATTTTCTCGCGCACCATGTACAAATCAGCCCATCCGGAAATTATTCCGGCTTCCTGCAGTGTTTTCACGAACAGCGATCCTCCGCAGCGGTTCAGCTCGCCTACGACAAGCGTTATAACCCCGTTGTTTTCTTTTGAAAACCAAAGCGGTCCGATATTTTTTACGGCGTTTTCCAGCAACGCTTTTGCTTCCGCCGGAAGCTTTTCCGACACACCTGAAATGCGGTACTGCGCTGCTGTCGCAAATTTTGCGAGACCTGCTCCCTCTTCAAGCTCTGCACATCTCAAAATGCGCAGTCCTTCCGGAAGCTGTTCATTCCAAAGCTGCATACTGTTTTCGTTCCAGTCCTCAAACCAAAACTCTGCAGGCTCTTCACAGCCGACGACACTGATTGCAAGTGCCGGGCCGAGACTCATGTGAGGATGCGGCGAAAATCCCTGCGTGTACTCAAGAGAAAGCCCTGCACGCCTTGCAGCACGGGAGAATACATTCGGCAGGTCCATATGATTTACAAACGTAAACCAATCTTTTTTTTCAAAGATTATTCTTATTCTATGCATTGCAGTTACCCGTTCCGACCTTTCCCTGCCATCCGCATCCGTTGCATCCTTTTCTGCAGTCTTTAGTTACAATGCCATTCATGGCATTATCCCTTTCGCGGAGCAGATACTGTTTTGAAACTCCGCAGTCTATATTCTCCCACGGCAGTTTTTCGTCAAGGCTTCGAGCTGCAACGAATTTATCCGAGTCGATGCCTAAATCGGCAAAGACCTCCATCCAGCGGTCGAAATTGAAATATTCTGTCCAGCCGTCAAAGCGCTGACCTCTGCGCCACACTTCTTCAATAACCGGAGCAAGGGACGAATCTCCGCGTGCAAAAACACCTTCAAGATAGGTCTGTTTCGGTTCATGATAGGCAAGCGATATTTTCTTGCTGCGTATCTGATGTTTCACCCAGCTGCCTCTTTCGTGCAGGCTTTCCCTGTCTAACTGCGCTTCCCACTGGAAAGGCGTATGTCCTTTGGGTACAAAACCTGCAAGCGAAACACTGATTTCTCCCTTGCGCTTGTATTTGCGGGCAACAGTCAAAGCCTGTCCGCAAATATCCAGTATGCCGGACAAATCTTCTTCCGTCTCCGTAGGAAGTCCCATCATGAAATAGAGCTTCACTCTGTCCCAGCCGTTTGCAAAGGTCTGTTCAAGGGCATTGGCTATATCGTCCTCCGTAACTCCCTTATTGATAACGTTGCGAAGTCTCTGCGTTCCGGCTTCGGGCGCAAACGTCAGTCCGCTTTTGCGCAGAGCATGCAGTTCGGCTGCAAGCTGAACGGAAAAAGCGTCAACGCGAAGACTGGGCAAACTCAATTTTGTCTGCTGCTTTTCAAGCTCCTGAGTAATGCTGCGAATAAACGGCAAAAGCCCTGTCCAGTCACAGGTAGCAAGCGACAGCAGACCTATTTCCTCCCAGCCCGTGTTTTTGAGCAGAAGGTCTGTCTGCTCAAGGACTGACTCAACCGAACGTTCTCTTACCGGCCTGTCTATCATTCCTGCCTGACAGAAACGGCATCCCCTGGTGCAGCCTTTGAACACCTGAAGCGTAATTCTGTCATGCACTATGCTTGTATTCGGCACTATCATTTTGGTATTGAACCAGACATCGTCAAGCTTTTCCGCTATTCTTCTGCGAACAGGCTTGTCCGGCGGGTACATCGGAACGTACACACCCTCAATTTTCGAAAGCGCTGCAAGTTTTTCCGTTCTGCTTCTGCCTTTAAGTTCAAACAGTATTTGATAAACTTCCGGATTTACTATTTCGCCGTCGCCTATTATGAAAGCGTCAAAAAACGGCTCAACCGGCGCAGGCGTCAAAGCACAGGGACCTCCGGCAATTACAAGCGGGTCGCTGTCCTTCCGTTCGTCTGCATAATGCGGGATATTTCCCAAATCAAGGATTGTAAGCACGTTTGTATAGCATAACTCATACTGAAGAGTAAAAGCTACAACGTCAAACTCCTTAATCGGTCGTTTGCTTTCCAACGCCCATAATTCGGTGTTTGTATTGCGCAGCGCGTCTTCAAAATCGGGCCACGGCGCATAGACACGTTCTGCGTCTGCGAACGGAAGTTCTTTCGTCAGACCGTAGAGTATCTGAAAACCGAGATAACTCATCCCAACTTCGTAGACGTCAGGGAATGCATAGCACACCCTCAGCAGATTTCCATCTTTAACACTACCTGTCCCGTATTCACAGCCTATGTAACGGGACGGTCTTTTTACGCTTGATAGAATTGCTCTGCGCGGATCCTGACAAAAAACTTCAGACATAAATCTGTCTCCTTATGAAACGGCTGCCGTGCAGACAGCACACGTTTCATCAATTTTTTATAAACAGAATTTCTGCTTGTAATTTTAAAATTTAAAAACGCTCTTTGGCAAGCGAAATTTCCACGCTCTGCACAAGAGCAAGTCCTGCGAGAACCGCAAGCAGCGAACTGCCCCCATAACTGAACAGCGGCAGAGGAAGCCCCGTAACCGGCGCAAGTCCCATGCACATTGCGATACTCTCAGTCATCTGAAACCACAGCCAGGCGGCAATTGCAGTACACAATAGTCTGGCTTCAGGATCCCTCGTACTCGTTATTGCCTCAATTATCTTCCAAAGCAGCAAAGCATAGAGTACCAACACAAAGAAACAGCCGACAAAACCAAATTCCTCGGAAAAAACTCCGAAAATAAAATCCGTATGCGGTTCGGGAAGAAAACGAAGTTTAGACTGCGTTCCGTTTAAAAAGCCTTTTCCGAAAATTCCTCCGGAACCAACAGCAATGCGTGACTGTATAACGTTATAACCTGCACCCTGCGGATCAACTGAAGCATCGAAGAATACAAGAATTCTCATTTTCTGATACGGTTTAAGCATAAGCCATCCCACAGGCAGCATTGCTATACCGGCACCCATGATTCCGAACAAAAATTTCGCCGGTGCCCCCGCAACGATAAGAACCGCAAAAAACATTACCGAATAGACCAAAGCACTGCCGAAGTCAGGCTGAAGCAATATAGGCAGAAGGAAACACAGCGAGATTCCGAAAACAAGCGCTATCCCTTTAAGGTCGCTCGGCGGGAACATGGTGCAGCATTTTGCAAGCAGCAGCGCAAAAGCTAGTTTGCCTATTTCTGACGGCTGCAATCTGATAAATCCAAAATTAAACCAGCTCTGTGCGCCCTTTGAGGTATGCCCCACAATAAGCACCAAAAGGAAAAGCAGTATGACAATGACCGAAAGCGAAAAAGCAAGCTTCAGCATATTTTTGCAGCCGATTTTTATAATGAGGAAATAGACGACAAAACCAATCAGGCCAAAAACAAGCTGTCTGATCATATACGGAGAACTATGCGTCTGAAGCGAGTAGCTTGCACTGTAAATTGCGGCAGCGCCTAACAAAAAAAGAATTACCGCCGCAAAAAACATATATCTGTTCAAGCCTCTTTTTATATCCAGCCAGCTGTTTTCAAATACCTGCATCAGTTCTCATCTCCGTTCGCAGCTGCATCCTGTTTCACAGGACGTTCGGAATTCTGTATTTTTACTGGTTCGGAAGATGTTTTTTTCTGCTGCTGATTTTCCTCTGCGCCGTTGGACTGAACATGTTCTTCGGCTTCAGCATCTTTGTCTGAAATTTCTTCTTCTTTGTGGTTAATCAGATAATTCAGCATTTTACCTACCATAGGTCCGGTTACCTTTCCGCCGCCCTTACCGGCTTCGGCGATAGCAACAACCGCGTAGCGCGGATTGTCAACAGGCGCGTATCCTGCAAACCACGCATGGTCTGCCCCCTGAGAGTTTTGGGCTGTACCGGTTTTTCCGGCAACACGCACACCGTACTCGGAAGCGGCACGGCCTGTACCTATGCTGCCAACTTCCTGCAAACCCTGCTGCAAAATTCTGAAAATATCGTCTGATAAATCTACTTTTTCATATTCCACAGGGAACTCAGAATTTATTTTCGGACGGAACAGTTTTCCTTTGCTGGCAACAGCTGCATACACCCTTGCTACCTGAAGCGGGGTCATAAGAAGATACCCCTGTCCTATTGAATAGTTGACAGTATCACCGCCGTACCAGCTTTCTTTTATCTTTTTCTTTTTCCATTTCGGACCCGCAAGTGTTCCGGAGCTTTCGGAAGTCAAGTCAATACCCGTTTTTTTGCCGACTCCGAATTTTGAAGCCGTTTCAATCAGTCTGTCTATACCTAAATTCCACGAGGTCTGATAAAAAAACACGTCACAGGAGTCGCGCAATGCCCTGATAACAGTTTCGTTGCCATGCCCCGCATGGTTCCAGCAGCGGAATTTTCTGTTGCCGAGTTCAAAATATCCAGGGCAATGTACAACGGATGAAGTCGTTATTTTTTTGTTTGACAGACCTGCAGACGCCGTAACTACTTTAAACGTGGAGGCAGGAGGATACGCTCCGGAAATAGCTCTGTTCATCATTGGACGCGAACGCTTGTCGAGCAGCGCCCCCCACTCCTGAGCGGTTATGCCCCAGGTAAGGGGATTCGGATCATAAGAAGGCGACGAAACAAGACATTTGACAGAACCGTCGGTAACGTCCAACGCTACAATAGCCCCGCGGAAATCCTGTAAAAGCTTCGAAGCATAACGCTGTGCGCCAAGATCTATTGTAAGTTTTATGTTTTTGCCTTTTATCGATGTAGTGTAGCTGATTTCGCGAATCTGTTTTCCTCTGGCATCAACTTCGATAACCCGTTCGCCGGGCATACCATGAATTTCCTCTTCGTACCAGGCTTCAATTCCGTTTTTGCCTATGTGATCCCCGCCCTTGTATTCCGGATGCCTTTCAAGTTCTTCTTTAGTAATTTCAGCAACGTATCCGACAACATGCGCAACGTCTTTTCCAGCCGGATAACTTCTTTTCCAGACAGGAGTAAGAAAGAGCAGTTCGCTGAAGTTTTTATCCATGATAAGCTGAGTTGCCTGGGCAAAAGTAAGATTGGAGGCAATGGTAATTGCACGGTACGGAGCAGAGTACTGCTTCTGAACTTTGTCTTTTATTTCAGCTTCTGTAACTGGAATACCGCCGTGTTTCAAAATTGACGCAACAATTTTTACTTTTTTTTCATCCATCAAATCCAAAGGATAGCCGCTTATATTAAAAGTTCTCACATTAACGGCAAGAGGGGCCCCGGCAGCATCCGTAATCGTTCCTCTCGGAGGTAGGATTCGAAGGATGCGCAGTCTGTTCCGAGATGCAAGTTTGACATATTCGTTGCTCTTAATTATCTGAAAAAAAATCAGACTGCACAGCAACCCCAGAAAGGTAGACAATACTGCCCCTCGCAATACCCAGAATCTTTTTTCAAGGCTAAGTTTGTCGTACTGTATACTAGACATGTCTGTATATTGCCTTTTTGTGGACAAGACCCAAAAGCATAATAAATGCGACTCCAACCAGCTGCTGTATTGCAAAAAGCCGCAGCGTGGTCATACTGGTAGCCGTCCAAAACATCGCGTGAACCGCAGCAGACAGAATTTGCACTGCAAGTGTACAGGCAATGAAACTTTTGGTATTTCTGCCTTGTGCAGGGATTAAATGCCAAACTACAAACACCAACGCTAAAAGCGCTCCGTTTAGTGCAGCCGTTAAACCCGGGAGATTTGTCCAGCGCAAGTCCCACAACAGACCGCCGACAAAACCGGCTGCAATATACCAGCTCAAGGAGTGTCTGTGTTCGTTTTCAGGCCGCAGTCCGGCAAAAACAAGAGACAGCAGAAACAACTCAGGAACAAGAAAAATTCCCATAAAAACAACCTGAATAATATCCTGCAACAGCCATATAAGAACCGAAAGAATCATCTACATATCCTCCGAATAAACTTCTACGTTATAGAGCTGAGTCAAATGTGCACCGGCTGCAACCTTGAACGGGACATAACCCTCTTTGGCTGGTTCCCTGCCTATAATATGACCTATCATAAGCCCTGGAGGTATCTGGTCACCTATCAGTGATGTCGAAATTCTCATATTTTTCGTTACATATCTGTCGCTTGGTATATACAGCATATTCAAATTTCCCTTATTGTCGCCGGTTATAACGCCAAGATCCCTCGTATCATCAATAACTGCAGCAATAAGGAATGAGGAGGAAGTAATAAGTTCAAACCAGGCTGAATGCTTCGACACACGGCTTATTCTGCCTACAAGATATCCGTCAGACATAACGGCCGCGCCCTCAACAACTTTATCCGCGCTGCCCTTGTTAATTTTGGCTTCGCTCCACCAGTTTTCAGGGTAGCGCAGAATCACGCGTGCAGGAATATAAGACGACTTGGCCGCCGGCACGCTAACATTCGCTTTCTGCAGTGCCTCTGCCTGAACACGGTTCAGGGCTTCAAGTCTCGCAAGCTGCTGCTGAAGCGTTTTTCTTTCCAAAACCCAGTTGCTTCCGTATTTTACAAGGTCTCTTGTGACTGAAAAGGGATATTCCGGGATGTACAATAGTTTGTTAACGCTGTCAATGGCAAAGTAACGCACGGCAGGAACAAAGTTCATCACACAATACAACAGCATACCGAGTGCCAGTGAAATGATGCCGCAAACTGCTGCTTTAAAATCTTCGTTGACTACATTATGCATAATTGAAATCTACAAATCGTGGCGTTCAAGCGTTATTCCGTGAGATTTGATGTTCACTCTTGATTCAAGATAGTTTCCAAGACCTATGGCAGCAGAATAAAGCGGCTGTTCCGCAATATGCACAGGAACATTGAGAGCATCCGCCAAACGCATATTAAGCCCGCGAAGAAGGGCACTTCCGCCTGTCAGCACTATACCCTGATTTGCTATGTCACGAACCAGTTCAGGCGGCGTTTTTTCAATAGTCGCTCGTATTGTGTCTTCAATTTGCGTAATAATAGCATCAAGCGAATCTCTCACATCGACGGAAGTGATATGCGCAGATTTTGGCAGCCCGTCCAAGAGGTCTCTGCCCTTAACGTCCATCTGCAGTTCCTGTTCAAGCGGAAGAGCTGACCCGATTGCAATCTTTATCTCTTCTGCAGTGCTGCTCCCGATTGCGAGCTTATAGTTCTGGCGCATCATCGAAATAATCGCCTCGTCCATGGCATTGCCTGCAACTCTGATCGCCTCGTTCAACACTATTCCGCCAAGTGAAAGGACCGCAACCTCGCAGCTTCCTCCGCCAATATTTACGATCATGTTTCCCTGCGGCTCGTCAATGGGAAGCCCTATACCGATAGCTGCCGCCAGAGGTTCTTCAACAACGTAAGCCTCTTTGGCCCCGGCTGCCAGTGTAACTTCAACAACCGCCCTGTTTTCAACTTCAGTAACGCAGGCAGGCACACAGACGGCAACTCTCGGATGCGAGAACATACTTGTCGATTCGGTGGCAACACCCATAAAATGGCGGATAAGGTGCTCCGTCATCTCAAAATCAGCGATAACCCCATTTGACAAAGGCGAAATCGTCGCAATTCCAACCGGCGTGCGGCCTACCATCTTTTTTGCTTCCGTTCCAAACGCTATTATTTCGCGTATACCCTTGCGTCCCACCTTACGGACGGCAAGGACAGAGGGTTCGTCAAGAACAACCCCTTTGCTTTTGACATAAATAACAGTATTTATTGTTCCGATATCAATACCAATTTCATTATTAAACACCTGTTTGTCAAATCCAAACATTTTGCCACCAACCTTCATTCCAGTGTCCGCAAACCGCTATCTAACGCGGACAGTCAGTAATTGTCTCCACAGACTATTATCGCATTATTTTCTGTTTTTTGCATTATGAAATTAGCAATATTTTACTGTGTGCCGTGATATAGTGCCCTTTAAATTTAATTTCCAGGGTCTTTAGTCCCTTGCGGATAAATTCGGTCAATTCCTTGTCCTCAGTGCTTGCCGCCAGTATGCCGTTCGGATGGTTGTGCATAACAATCACACTGTGCGCATTCACCCTTACCGCTCTGCGAAAAAGCAGCGGCATATCAAGAAATGCACCGTTTAATCCGCCGTATGAAACTGTCTCTTCTCCAACCACTTTTTCCTGCTTGTCCAAAAACAGTGCGTAAATTTCTTCACGGTCCAGATAGCCCATTCTGTCAGCCTGAAATTTTAATTTATCCTGCCAGCTTTCTCTCTCTTCTCCGTTATGAATTCTGGCAATACGAAGCCCAAGTTCCAAAACAGCGGCAAGCGTCGTAGCTTTGGCGTTTTTAATTCCGTCCTCAGTTTTCAATTCCGCAGCAGATAATTTGCATAAGCCCTGCAAACCACCGTTGTCTTTCAAAAGTTTTGTCGCAAGTTCAATCACATTGCAGGAAGGTGTGCCGGTACGCAGCAGAATCGCGATGAGTTCTGCCGTAGACAGTTTGTCTGCCCCGTATTTCAACAGTTTCTCACGCGGCATTTCATCTTCCGGCATATTAAGACGTTTAAGATTTGTCATATCTATCTCGGCCAGTACGGATTGTACTTTTTTTCCTTACCTATGTTCGTAGCCGGTCCGTGTCCGGGGCAGGCTTCCAAATCATCAGGAAACCGTTCAAGCTTGCGCAGTGAGTTTATCAGAACAGCTTCGTCACCACCGGGCAAATCTGTGCGTCCGATGGAAAGTTCAAACAGCGTGTCACCGCACAGCAAAATTTTATCCGCGCCGTCTTCAACATAGAAACATACTCCGCCCAGAGTGTGCCCCGGAGTATGAATGACTTCTATTTTTAAGTTGCCAACCGTAACAATTTCTCCGTCCGTAAGCAGTTTTTCCGCTTCAGGAAGCGAAAAAGCCTTACCGAAGGCAAAAGACAAATTCTTATCCGGATTTGTGAGACAACAGGCATCATCAGTGTGAATGGCGACACCGTACTTCGACAATTTGCGTACATCAGGAATTCCGCCTATATGATCTGCATGTCCGTGCGTAAGCATAATGTATGCAACATCAATCTTATTTTCTGTAACAAAATCCGCAACATACTCAGCAGGCCCGCCAGGATCCACAATTATGCCTTTTTTGTTATCATCCCAGAGAATATAACAATTTGTCCAAAGTTCACCCAGCGGAAATCTTTGTATATTCATCCAACTCACTCCTTGGTGTCAAGCATTATCGTAACCGGCCCGTTATTGCACAGACTGACTTTCATTTCAGCCTGAAATATTCCATTCTGCGTTTTGATGCCAAGTGCCTGTACAGCCTTTGTAAAGCGGTTATACATATCCTTTGCAAATTCAGGTTTTGCCGCCAGATGCCAGGACGGTCTGCGTCCTTTTCTGCAGTCGGCACAGAGAGTAAACTGTGAAACTATCAGCATCTGCCCGCCGATATCAAGCAGCGAACGATTCATTACACCGTTTTCATCATCGAAAATGCGTAAATTGCATATTTTTTCCGCGAGTTGAGTTAAATCTTTTTCCGTATCGTCTTCAACAACTCCGAGCAAAACGCACAGCCCTGCATCTATTTTACCTGTAATTTTGCCGGCTACTCTGACTTCGGCATAATCGACTCTCTGCAGCAACGTTTTCATTTTATCCTCTCAGCACCTCTATAATTCCGCTTATTGAATTTATTTTGCCAATAATTTCGTATAGCTGTTCTATATTTTTAACTTTTATTTCCGCTGTAACACGCATACGCATATTATTAACTACATTCGCATTAATCCCGGCAAGCGAAGCACCAAGATTGCTTATGCTCTGTACTATGTCGCCTACAAGATTTGCTCTGTCCACACCTTCTATACGAAGTCTGGCAATATACTGTTTGTTGCGCGGCATACCCCAAGATACGGGAACAAGTTTGTCTTCGTCTTTTGCCGTAATGTTCACGCAGTCTTTTCTGTGTACCGTTATTCCGTGCAGCTGTGATACGTAGCCCACGATCAAATCTCCCGGGACAGGGCGGCAGCACTGCGCAAGCGAAACAAAAACGCCGTGGGCTCCATCCACAATAATTTCAGAGTCAGATTCTCTCTGCGGAGTACCGGATACAGGAATAGGAAGTTCCCCTTTAATTTTACTGGCATTGTTTTTCAGTCTTGAGAAAACTCCCTTAGGCGTAACATTTCCGCTTCCTACAGCAACGTACAAATCTTCTAAATTCAGCATTCCCATATCGCGTACAACCTGATTGAGCTGAGCAGACAGTTTTTCAAGCGGCTCCGTATCCTCGGGATTTCTCCGAAGCGCTTCCTTTTCCAGCAGCTCTTTTCCGCGTTTGACTTTTTCTTCCCTTTCCTGCCTGTCGAACTGTCTGAACCACTGCTTTATCTTTGTCCTGGTACGCGTGGACTTTGCAATCTTCAGCCAGTCTCTTGAAGGTTTCGCCGTGGGAGATGTCATAATACTTACAATATCTCCGTTTCGCAGAACATAGTCCATAGGAACTATTCTGCCGTTAACACGCGCCCCAACGCATTTGTGTCCTATTTCCGTATGAATGGAATAAGCAAAATCTATAGGCGTAGATCCAATAGGCACGGAAACAACTTTGCCTTTGGGAGAAAACACAAATACCTGCGCAGAAAGGACATCTGTTTTAAGTGTATCAAGAAAGCTGCTGTCAGTCTCGTCGCTGAGTTTTGCTTCTTCAAGCGTACGTCTTATCCAGGTCAGCTGCTCGTCCATTACGTCAGTTTTAATGCCGCCTTCTTTGTAATTCCAGTGAGCGGCTATACCATATTCGGCATAATAGTGCATTTCCCATGTTCTTATCTGTATTTCAATCGGCTCTCCGTCAGGACCGACAACGGCTGTATGAAGTGACTGGTACATATTGCGTTTAGGATTTGCGATATAATCGTCAAACTGTCCCGGTATTGGTTTCCACATTGTATGAACAATACCAAGAACCTGATAACATTCAGCAACCGTCTGTACAATAACGCGCAGCGCAAGCAGATCATACAGTTGATCCATTGCTATATTTTTACGCTGCATTTTTTCGTATATGCTGTAAAAATGTTTTGGTCTGCCCTTAAGAGTTGCAGGAACTTTTTCTTTTTTTAATTTCTCTGAAAGTACCTCAAGCGCATTTGAAATAATCTGCTCCCGTTCAGGCAGTTTTTTGCGCACTCTCTGCTTTATTTCCTCAAACATTTCAGGGTCAAGTACTTTGAACGACAAATCTTCCAACTCGCGTTTAATCTGGTAGATTCCGAGTCTGTGAGCAAGAGGCGCATATATTTCAAGAGTTTCTTTGGCTATTGCAAGCTGCTTTTCACGCCTGTGAGCCGAAATTGTACGCATATTATGGAGTCTGTCCGCAAATTTGATAAGAACAACGCGTATGTCTTTCGCCATAACGACAAACATCTTGCGGAGGTTTTCCGACTGATAATCTTCGGCCGACTTGAAAGGAAGTTTTCCCAGTTTAGTTACCCCGTCAACGAGAGTAAGCACGCTCTCGCCAAAACGGGCAGCTACATCATCTGCCTTAACCGGAGTATCTTCAAGAACGTCATGCAAAAGAGCTGCGATTATAGCATCACAGTCTATTTCCATTGCAGAAAGAATAAGAGCTACCGTAACAGGGTGGAGCATATACGGGTCACCGCTGTAACGCATCTGTTTCCCGTGTGAGTTCGCGGCAAAAACAAACGCCTCTCCCGTCTTTTTCATTTCATCCGCGCTGAAATACTCTGTCAACTTGTCCCAGAGCGCGATCCAGCGCTTATGAAAAACATCAGAGTCCCTTTGGTACTCAGGAATACTCAGCCAATATTCTTTTCTGAACTGTTTGCTTTCTTCTTCACTGGAAAATGCGCGAGAAAGTTTTGCGGGTTTGTCACCCATGGTAGTTATTGTATTATCTGTCCCGGTAAGGGGTATATCTTTTTCCATATCAGGAATCCACTATTTTTTCAAGTATCAGTTGTAAAGAAGTTACGTTTCTCCAAGTATCAAGTCTTGGTTTGTAGATCCAGCCTTCAAACGGCTTGCGATTATTCATCAGTGACGTAACGGCATTAAAAGCAAGCATAGTAGCCCCGTTCAGCTCTATTTTTAGATGTCTGCCGTTCCTTCCAAGAGGCTGAAGCACCATGTATCCATCGTACGGCGCGTAAAGCAGCGGAGCAGGATTATCCATACCAAACGGCCCAAGTGCCAGAGCATCGTTCCAAACTTCTCTGTTAAGCAGTTCAGGCTTCCAGTACAAAATATCTTCTTTTTCCTCAACAACCGTAACGTTTGACAGCATTTCTTCAAGTTCGTCCCTGACTTCCTGCCACTGCTCCTGCAAAACGCTGAACCCGGCAGCAAGCCTGTGTCCGCCCCACGTATTAAGCTTGTCGCTTAATTTTGCAAGCACGGCAACAGCATCGCCACCCGCAGGCATACGCAGCGTTCCGCGCATAACGCCGCCAACTCCGGCAACGAGTGCTATGGGTTTGTTCTTCTCACTGCATACGCGGCTCGCCACGCTGCTTAAAACGCCGGCAGACCATGTATTGTCCGACAGAACGTAATTATACCCACTGTCTTCATTAAGCGATATCTGCTCAAGGACCCCCATTGAAAGTTCCCTGCGCTGTCTGTTTAATGTAATTATTTTGTCAACTTTCTGTGCGAGTTCTTTTGTCGGAAAGAAAATATCAACAGCTGTATCCGCAAGTTCCAGTCTCCCAGCAGCATTAAGACACGGAATAATTTTCATCGACAAATCTTCCGTATTTACCGTATCGGGACTAACCATTAGTTTTTCCATAAGCATTGCAAGCCCCTGACGCGGTGCAGTACGCATCTGTTCAAGACCCTTGCGCACTAAAATACGGTTGAGAGGCGACGCAAGAGATACGCAGTCAGCAACTGTTGCCAATGCTACAAGATCAAGCATTGCATACAATTTATCTTTGGAAATAAGTTCATTCTGCCATGCCCAGCACCATATTACGCCTGCGGCGCAAAGCTTTCGCGCAGTGGCATCGCCGAGCAGATGCGGATTGACCATAGTTTCGCAGCGGGCAATTCCGTTTTCGGCAAGGTGGTGATCCAGCACTACGACTGGAATACCTGCAGAGCGTATAAGATTTATTTCCTCTATATTCTGTGTTCCGCAATCAACTATAATGAGCAGGTCACATTTGCGTTCCGCAATCGTTTTGGCAATGCTCATATGCAAACCGTAGCCCTGCTTAAAGCGGTGCGGAATAAAATAACGAACCCGTGCGCGCTTGCTGAGAACCATAGACATCGCAATAGTTGTGGCGGCTATTCCATCCACATCATAGTCACCGTACACAATTACATTAGAGTTTTCGTTAAGATTACGGAAAATATCGGCAGCTACGCCGTTAGTAGCACCCAACTGCATTTCACCGAGAAGATATTCCATATCAGGCTTAAGCCACATATCAACAACGGAACGGAATGTATTAAGCGTAACGCCCCGCATTTCAAGCAGCGCAGCCTGAAAAAGCGAACAGCCAAAACGGTCGGCAACTTCCTGAGTATAGCCACCGGGGCGGTGTATGTTAAAGAGTTCTCCGGAACAGCGAGATACCATTGTTCTTATTCTTTCTCCGAAACAGCAGTGGTGTTTTCGGACAAATCGCTGCCCGCCGCTTCAACCGTTTCCGCATTCGCAAATACAGATTGTTCTAAATTTGAGCTGTCTGACGGAACATCAGGCACAGCAGCAACGATATTCTTCTTTTCTTCTTCAATTGCATGCAATTTGTCGTTCAATTCTTTAATCTGCCGTTTGTATTTGTTTCTTGTTTCCAATTGTGCCAACAGCGAAAGCAGCCACATCAGGATTACGCCTGCACAGAAAAGGACGATCTCCCAAACCCCTTGCGGAAAATTCCATTCAGAGAAAAGAAACCGTACCCTGACGGTATCAAGGTTCTGAAAAGAATAAAGGGCGGAAACAGACATAGTAATTACGATAGCAAGCATCGTGCATTTCATATCTACCAACCCCGCTTATTTTTTTATCGCCTATATAATACAACAAAAAACGCTAAATACCAAACAATAAAAAAAGCGGGAGGGAATATTCCCTCCCGCTTTTTTATATTAGGTGCAATTTAGGCTTTCGGAGAGTGTGTGTACCATTCAGCTACAATGCCGCCGGCAACATAAATTGAACTGTATGTTCCGAAAACGATACCAATAAGGAACGCAAAGGCAAAGTTTGCTATAACTTCTCCGCCGAACAGAAGCATCGCGATTACAGGAAGCAGTGTTGTAAGTGCTGTGTTGATTGTTCTCGTAAGAGTTTCGTTGATTGACGCATTGATAACATCAATAACACCTTTGCTGCGGACATCTTTCCAGTTCTCACGGATACGGTCCATAACAACTATCGTATCATTCAGGGAATAACCAACTATCGTCAGAACAGCCGCTATGAATGTTACCGAAATTTCCCTGCCGGTAAGGCTGTAGATGCCAAGCATAATCGTTGTGTCATGGAACAGTGCCAAAACGGCTGCCACGCCAAAACGGAAACGGAAACGGAACGCCATGTAAATAAGTATTCCGAGAAGCGCAAGTGCAAGGGCGATAAGCGCCTGACGGCGAAGTTCTCCGCCAACGACAGGACCAACCTTGTCTATCTGAAGAATTTCAGTTCCATTGAAATCTGCTTTCAGCTGATCCGTAACCTGCTGGCGAATGCTTTCGTCAGGGGCTTGAAGACGAATCAGGAAATTGCCGTTGTCATATTTCTGAATTGTAGCCTGTCCCTGATTCACCTTGTCAAGGCATGCGCGGACATCAGCAACTTCTGCATTCTGCGCAAATTTAACCTGGAATACAAGACCTCCGGTGAAATCAACGCTGAGGTTAAGACCTTTTGTAAAGAGCATGCCAAAAGAAAGAATTATGAAGACTATACTGATTGCAATCCAAAGTCTTCTGTATTTCATAAACGGGAAATTGAATTTGACGTTGTCAAACATGGTATCTGCCTCCTCCTACTTCTTCTGTCCGCTGTCACGGGCTGAAAGCATAACACCGAGTATCGAACGCGTGACGACCACGTTGCAGAAAACCGCCGCAATCGTACCGATGCTGAGTGTAACGGCAAAGCCTCTTATCGGACCTGTTCCGCAGTAGAACAGAATTGCCGCTGCGAGCAACGTTGTGATATTGGAGTCGAGAATAACGACAAGAGCTTTTTTGAAACCTGCTTCAAGGGCTGCGAGATACGTTTTGCCCATGCGCGCTTCTTCTTTCATTCTTTCATAAATAAGAACATTTCCGTCAACCGCCATACCTATCGTCAGGATAAGACCGCCGATACCGGGAAGCGTAAGAGTCGAGCGAAGCACTATAAGGCACGCCAAAACTATAAGCATTGCAACGCAGAGAGCGATGTCGGCCGCTATGCCAAGCATTCCGTAATAGATAAGCATGAAAATTACGACAAGCCCAAGACCAATAAGACCTGATTTTATTCCCTTTGCGATTGAGTCGGCGCCAAGCGTAGGACCTACAGAACGGTTCTCAAGAACTTCAACGTTCACCGGAAGCGCGCCTGCGCGGAGCATAATGGCAAGCCTGTTAGCTTCTTCCGTTGTAAATTTACCGGTAATCTGCGCATTGCCGCCGGAAATTCTCTGCTGGACGACAGGGGCAGAAATAACCATGTCGTCAAGCACTATGGCGATCTGTTTGCCGACGTTCATCGCCGTTGCAGAGTCAAACAGCTGCGCGCCTTCAGCATTGAATGAAATTGAAACCGCAGCTTTGCCGAACTGGTCAAAAGTCGTTTCCGCTTTGGTAAGCTGTTTTCCGCCGACATAAAGTTTGCCAAGCAGATAGCCGTTGCCTTCTTCGCCGTTGACTACCTTTACTTCTCCGGCATCCGGAACCTGGGCTTTCAGCTTTTCAACATATTCAGCCGCGTTTTTCCTGGCTTCTTCATACATACTTACTGCGCTGTTGTAGCTTTCTTCCGTCTCATAATTCTTGCGATCAGGTTTTGCAGGAACAGAAGGTGATGCACCAAGTACCTGTCTGAACTCAAGAACAGCGGTACGACCGATAAGGTCAAGCGCTGCCTGAGGATCGTCAATACCCGGAAGATCCAGTGCCACGCGGTCTGTGCCCTGTTTCTGAATAATCGGTTCCGCAACGCCGTACTGGTCAACACGGCTACGGAGAACAGCGATGAGCCTTTCAATGCTGTCAGCGTTAATCGGATTTGCCGCAGTACCCTTTGCCTGCAAAACAATGTGGGCTCCGCCTCTGAGATCAAGTCCCAGCTTAATCTTGTCCTTAATCGGGAACACGATAACGGCTGAAACAGCGATTACGGCGACAACCAGTGCCAGCCGCCATTTGTCTTTCTTTACCATGCTTATGCCTCCTGACAAATTAACGAAGCGGATAGAAACATCTCCGCTCCGTATCTTACCCTGAATATTTTATTCTGCCGTTTTTTCGGCTTCGGGAGCTTCGGCTGCTCCGGCGTTTTCAACTGCTTCTGCCGGCTGTGCTTCGCCTTCCGCTTTTGCTTTTTTAACGCGTTTCATTTTTTTCGGACGCGCGGCAGCTTCGCCTGCTTCTTTTTTCATCGCAACGGAGCTTTTAAGGATCCGAACCTTAACCGACTGTCCGGCAGCCTCATCACCCATATCAATGATATAGCTGTCTTCAAGCACTTCGCAAACCTTGCCGTAAAAACCTCCGGCGGTTACGATCGTCGAGCCTCTGGTGATGCTTGCAATCATATCCGTATGCGCTTTCTCACGTTTTTTCTGCGGACGGATAATAAGGAAATAGAAAATGGCAATAAAAATAGCAAACGGTAAAACCATTCCCATGATGCCCTGCTGACCCATTATGAAATCCCCTTTCATCTATAATACCAACTGTCAGTAGTCCAATTGACACCGAACTGAAAATTTGACAGGACAAATTTTAGCATAAATCAGAATTATATGCCACACTTTCGCAAAAATAACTGAATTTATCACTTGGCTTTGTCCTTAAGAAAGAAAAACATTTTTTCCATAGCCGCAAGTATATCAACTCTGTGAAACATAATTCCTTTAGGCACGGACACCGCCGACGACGCGAAAGACAACACGCCCCTGAGCGTTTCAGAAGAACAGGCGATATCCACGCAGCTCTGCGCTGCGCTTTCGGGAACCGCAAGAATAAGAATTTCTATCTTTTTTTCGCGCATTATTTCAGGCATACGATCGTCTGAATAGCATGGAATTCCGTAGTAGTCAGTTCCTATTTTATTTGGATCAACGTCAAAGGCGGCTTCAACGGAAAACTTGCCGCTGTAAAAATCGGAATGTCCTATCAGCGCCGTACCCAAATGCCCCACACCTGCGAGAGCAACTTTCCATACGTGCGGCGTGCCAAGTATTTTATCTATATACTCACACAGCTTACGCGCTTCGTAACCCACGCCGCGGCGTCCGAAGTCTCCGAAATATGACAAATCTTTACGAACCTGACTGTCTTTAATGTCAAGAGCGTCCGCAATTTCGCGGGAAGAAACAAACTCTTGCCCGTCCTTCATCAGCTGCGATGCCACACTGTGGTAATGCACCAGACGCTCTATTGTCGATTCACTAATTTTCATATTACACCTCGTCACCATGGACGTTCCTCAGGATCTGCCTTGCGTTCGGAAACAAGCTCGTAAGCGGCAGCGCGTCTGCGCAGCTGCTGTTCATCAGCGCAAAGCACGCGCGCTTCAATAATCCTGCGTGCGTACGCAATCTCAATAATATCGTTTTCCTTGACAGCAGTCGCTGGCTTGCACTGCATTTTGTTAATCCGCACAGCTCCTATTTCTGTCATTTCCTGCGCCACAGTCCTGCGTTTCACAAGCATGGACAGCTTTAGGAACTTGTCTATCCTGATCATAATATCACTGCGCCCAATCTTCAAATACTCTGTTACTTTGTGAAATTTTAGCAAACTTTTGCCGCGCCGTAAAGTAAAATAAAAAGATTTTGAAGATTTTTTGCAGACAGGTAACGGCAGACTACAAATCCATGAGCGACAGCGCGTCATAATGCGGAATCGGTTCGCTGCGTTCATCAATAAACATCACCATATAGATTGGCAGATACGTAATCTTTTCTCTGACCTCCAGATTTTTCCCGCAAAGGACAAACGCTTCGTCAATTCCGTAACTTTTCTGCTCCAGTACGTTGTTCAGAGCAGAATGTACCTTGTAATCTTTGCCTGACTTTACTTCTATAGGAAGGCATTTATTTCTGTACTCAATGACAAAATCGATCTCGCCCTGCTTCTTGCTGTTGAAATAATATCCGCCGTATCCGTGCGAATGAAGCTCCTGCGCAACTGCATTCTCAAAGATTGCCCCATAGTTCACATCCCGTTCCCCGTTCAGCGTTTTAATAATAGTACCGCGTCCGTACATAGTTGAAAGAAGCCCTACGTCCGACAGAAAAAGCTTGAACAGATTGGATTTTTCGCTGGCACGGAGCGGAATTTTCGGTTCCGTAACGTTATAGACAGGTATTGCCGCACCTGCGTTGACAAGCCACTCAAAGCTGTCCGCATAGCGTTCCATTTTAAGGTTTTTATCGAGACGAGCGAAGGTATAACGCTTGTTTTTCTCATTCAATTCAGACGGTATCAGTTCGTACGTCTTCAAAAGACGCAATTTTCTGTTTTCCATTTCATATTTCGTAAAATCCAGCTTATACTGCGGAATAATTGCGTTATGCACCGACATGACGCGGTTATAGTCATGGTTCGTGACATATTCGTTCACAGCTTCCGGCATTCCACCGATTACGAGGTAATTGTAAAATGCTTCCATCAGTTTGTCATGAACGAACTCGTCAACAGCTGTTTTGTTGTCAAATGCAGCCTTAAGCGACTGAAACACCTCGTCGCTCAAACCGAGAGCTCTTGCGAACTCCTCAAAATCCATCGGATACATTTCCAAGGTATTCATAAAACCAACCGGCGCAGACTTAATTCCAGCCAGTTCAACACCGAGAAGCGAACCACTGAACACGTACTTGAACGAGCCCTCGCGGACAAGAAATTTGACCTTTGTAACTATATCCCTGCATTGCTGAATTTCATCAAAAAAGAGTATCGTACTGCCTTTTACAAGCTTATGTTCCGTCAGAAGCGAAAGGCGCGACAGAAATTTTTCAATTCCCGATTTTTCCACGGCACGGAAAAGCTCAACCACCTCCGGCTGCTCTATAAGATTAAATGAAACAAAATCAGCGTTTTCTTCCTTCAGAGTTTCCTCAATCAGAAATGTTTTCCCAATCTGCCTTGCGCCGGTAACAAGCAGTGCCTTGTCTCCGCTGCGTATCCAGCTGACTATATCCTTATGTCTCTTCCTGTACAGCATATCCGTTTCACTCCTTTGCCCCGTTTTCTAACACAAATTATAGCATATTTGCCCCGTTTTCCATAACATTTTTTTGCAATTTCTGCCCCGTTTTCCAATTAACTGCAGCACAAATACAAGTAGCTTGAGCCAACAAACATGCCTAACGCGGTTTTAATGTAGTGTTTTTATTATTCAGAATTATATTGTCATGGCATTTCTATTCCAAAAGATCGTTTTTTTGTACCAAAATATCATTTTGGGCAAAAACAAAAACTGCGGCTTGGGAATTTCCCAAGCCGCTTTATTGCGTATTTGTACAACGGATATTTACACCGCGTCTCTGCAGCTTTCGTACAAATGCTCAGGCGCTATATCCACCTCATCGTTCCACACGACCGTACCGTATTCTGCGCGGGCAGTCAGAAAAAACGGAAGATTTCTCAAAGCTTCGTTTATAGGCTTCTCCAAAAGGGGACGGGCATCGTAAATTCCTTTCTTACCGTCCGCAAAGGTAATCAGCAGCGTATAATCCTTCTGCGCTTTAACATCAATTACAGACCACTTGAAATTAGCCACAAGCCTCACTCCTTTAGCGGAGAGGATCAATTTTATAAAGAGGCTGTTCCGTAATCGCAAGCCTCCAGTTTGCATCGAGCTCGTCTCTGTGAATTTCTGCCCACGCAGCAATAAGTCTTGTTTGCTTGGGCGGCATATTGCCTTTAACAAGTTCACCATCAAGGCTGAAAATAGCCTCAAAATCCTGATAAAACGCATGGAAATGCGCCGGCAAATGTTCACCGTTATTATACATTCGTATAATTATACCAAAAAACATGGCAATCGTAGGCATTGCAAAAGAGCCTCCCTTACTCAAACTGCGCAAATTATAACAAAAAAACAACAAGACAACAAGCACGGTTTCTCAGTGTACAGTTACGGAAAAATTTGTCTATTGCTTCCTCAACATAAACGAACAGGCAGAGAATAAAACGCTCTGCCTGTTTATATTCTTAAAGCTTTAACTTTGACTATTTTCTCTTTCTGCAAAACAGCGGTGTCGCAAACAGCAGGGCAAGTATTCCGAATCCCGCGTTGCAGCCGCCGGAGGAGCTTGAATTACTTGCTGTTTCGTTTGAAGCAGTTGGTGATGCCGCTTTGAGCGTTACTCCCGTTTTCTGTTCTACTGCTTCTATTATCGCTTCTTCCTGCTTTTCTTCAGGTTCGTCTGCGTTTTCTTCCAGCGCGTTGTCCGCAACTTCGGCTGTTTCTGTGTTCAGCACTTTCAGCGCATTATCAGTCGTTCCGTTCCTGTTTGCCGCTCTCATCAGCATTGTTACTGCCGCTTTGGGTTTTGTTTCTCCTTTTTTGAGGAAGCTTGTTCCGAGTATTCCAAAGTCTGTGAGGTTTACGCTGTTGTCTCCGTTGAAGTCTGCTCTTGCGTCGTATCCTGTTACTCCTGTTTTTTTGAGGAAGGATTTACCGAGTATGCCGAAGTCTGTAAGGTTTACAGAGTTATCTCCGTTGGCGTCTCCTCCTTTAATGGTTTCTGCCATTGTTATGTTCCAGTCGTTTCCGTTCAGCTGTACTGTTGCGTTTTGGATTGTCGCAAGGTATCTTTCTCCTTTTATCCAAAGTTTTACTTTTTGTCCGCTGCTTACGCTTCCTCCGTCCATTTCAAGCCTCAAGTGCCCGTTTTCGTCTGTTGTTCCCTGTCCGCTGTACAGCAGTCTGTTTGCGGTGTTATAGACACAGACTTCTATGTTTTCTTTGTTGCTTCCTGTTTTTCCTCCGCTTGATCTTCCCGCAAGTTTGGTTGTCAGGTTGAGGTTAATGTTCTGAGCTTTAGTCGATACTTCCGTTGGTGCTTTTAATGTTTCTCCGTTTTCATTCCGGTAGGTCGCCATTACAAACCCTGTTATTTCAAACCCTGGTATTTCCAACGCAGTCATCGGCATTGTAACTAAACCGTTTGCATCCACGCTCACATTTCCACTTGTCCATGTTATTTCGTTGGCTGCAGGTTTAAGTGCTGTGTCAGGCTGAAACACCAGTTCTTTGTACATGTCCTTTGTGTTTCCAGCCGTTACTTGGTAACTTTTTCTTCCGAAACTCATTGACGTTACAGGTGGGCGTTTGACTGTAAGTTCTATTGTTCCTTTTACTCCGCTTCCGTCTAATGCTTCTGCCGTTATTGTTACGTTTGCGGTTTTGCCCGTTATTTCTTTTGCCGTTACCAGTCCGTTCGCGTCAACCGTCGCAATGTTTTCATCGCTGCTTGTCCATTTTATGTCTTTGTTTGCCGCATTGGACGGCTGTACGTTTGCAATAAGTTGTTTTGTTTCTTTGACAAGCAGTGTTCTGCCCCCTGTTTCAACCAGTACTGTTATTCCCGTTACATATTGCTCTACTCTCAATGTTTTGCTCACAGATTTTGTAGGGTCATCCTGCGATGTGGCAGTTATTGTTACGCTACCGGTTTTTTTCCACGTAACGATTCCTTTCTCGTTCACCGATGCCACGGACGTGTCCGAACTGCTCCAGACCACCTTGCCCGTATCGCTTGCGTCTCCGCTGAAGACAACGTACTTTGAAAAATCCGTATTTCCGTCACTAACGTCAAAAATATACGGCATATCCTGCGCAAAAGCAATGCTTACAGTTTTTTTTACAATTACCGTGCAGCTTGCAGACTGATTGCTGCCGTCTATCGCTTTTGCAGTGATTACCGCTGTTCCTTCAGCAACTGCCGTAACCCTGCCAGTTGAATCTACTGTAGCAACATTAGGATTACTGCTTGTCCATTTAAGGAAGCCTATCGTTGCGTTTGTCGGATTAACTGTTGCAGTAAGCTGTTCATTTTCTCCGGCGTACAAGTTACACACTGTTTTGTTCAAGACAATTCCCTCAACATACCGTTCTATATTTCCTGTTACGTTAATTTCCTGCTTAAATGTAAGTTCAGAGTTATTTAACAGTCCGATTACTTTTACTGTCAGTGTTGCTTTTCCTGCACCAACCGCATACGCCTTATTGTTGTAAATTGAAATCACACTATTATCTGAACTTTCTATAATCTCATAACGCACATTATTTTTATTGTATGCATTTACAGGATATATATCCAATACAGGCTGTATTTCCATACCGGCTGAAACTGTTTTAGGGCAACTCAGCATAACTGCAGCTGACGGAAGCTGATTATTTTCGTATGCCACATTGTGTATTGTACAATATAGATCAGAACTATCAATATTATCTCCACCTACACTATTCCATGAAGTACCTTTCAAATATCCGCAGGTTATATCTATACTACTGTTTCTATTACTGTAATTGATGCCATTATATACATATCCGCAGATACTACCACCATTGTAGCCTATTATTTTTCCGCTGTTGATACAGTCTCTGATGGACATATCTGTCATTGTCAGCAGACTTGTACCGGTATCAACATTACTTATATATCCGCAGACGCCTCCGACGTAAGAATTGCTTCCGCCGCTTGCACCTACTGTTCCTTCGTTCACACAGTGGTATATGTGTATAGCGCCCTTGTCGTAATTATACGCTTTTCCACAGATACCGCTAACATAGTCACTTCCGCTTACCGTTCCTGTATTTACGCAGTTGATTATATCTATAGAACTCCCGCTATTATAAGCATATCCCCAGATACCGCCAACGTAATTGCTTCCGCTTACTGTTCCTGCGTTCATACAGTTGATTATGTCTATATAACTCTTGTCGAAAAAATAAACCTTTCCGCAGATACCGCCAACATAATCGCTTCCGGTTACTGTTCCTGCGGTCATGCAGTTCGTGATTGCACTACTGCTATAATCATCTCCGCTAGCATATCCACAGATACCGCCGACGTAATTGCTTCCGCTTACTGTTCCTGCGGTCACACAGTCCGTAATTGTTACTTCATAGCCATCAGCTTTTCCGCAGATGCCGCCAACATAATTTTTTGCTTTTATTTCACCGGATACGGTAAGGTTCTTTATCGTTGCATTTTCAACCGTTCCAAACAGTCCCTGATAACTCTTGCTGTTGTTTATATACAATCCAGATATTTTGTGCCCACAGCCATCAAAAGTGCCAGAATAGTTTTTATTGTCATTTCCAATCGGTATCCACTGGTCTTCTTCTGAACCATCCAGATCTATGTCTGCCACAAGTTTTGCGTTAAGGTTTACTGCCCCTCTGTTCACCTGGTCTCTAAACCATTTCAGCTGAGCGGCTGTTTCAATGAGATAATTGTCCTGTACTGCCCCCCCAGCGACAACCGTTACCATACAGGTCACATACTTATTGCTACCGTCTATCGTCCGTGCAGTTATAGTCGCCGTGCCTTCCGCGACTGCCATAACCCAGCCTGTTGAATTTACTGTTACAACAGACGGATTATCACTTGTCCAGTTAAGACAATTTATTGTTGCGTTTGTCGGACTAACTGTTGCAGTAAGCTGTTCATAATCTCCAACATGCAAGTTACACACTGTTTTGTTCAAGGCAATTCCCTCAACATACCGCTCTATATTTCCTGTTACGTTAATTTCCTGCTTAAATGTAAGTTCAGAGTTATTTAACAGTCCGGTAACCTTTACTGTCAGTCTTGTTTTCCCTGCACCAATCGCATACGCCTTATTGTTGTAAATTGAAATCACGCTATTATCCGAACTTTCTATAATCTCATACCACACATTATATTTGTTGTATGCCTTTACAGGATATATATCAACTACAGGCTGTATTTCCATACCGGCTAAAACTGTTTTAGGAAAACTCAGCATAACTGCTACTGACGGGAACTTTCCCTCTTCGTATTCATGACTGTCGGCTGTTATAATGCCGCCATACACATTTGATGTTCCTATCGAGCGCTCGCTGTAGCCAGCCCTTTTTATATATCCACAGCCGGTTAGTTTTATCACTTCTTCTCTGTAACTACCATTGTAATATGTTTCTCCGCAAATATATCCATGAGTGAACCCCGATGGTACGCTGCTGTTGAAACAGTTGCTGATTAATATGGTTGCCTTGGTGTCAACAACTGTTACCTCTACCAATCCGCAGATACCGCCTACACGATGTCCGCTTACATATCCTTCGTTTACACAGTTGCTTATGGTTATATTACCTTTGTAGTCTTCTTTCAGAGTCAGAGATGTTCCATTGTAAGCTTTTCCATTGAAAGCATATCCGCAGATACCTCCAGCCGTGCCTGTTGTGCCTGTTGAAATATTTGCTCTTATATTTACTTCATTCACACAGTTGCTTATGGTTATATTATTATTGTAGTTATTATGGTAGTCTCCATCCAGATTGTAAGCATATCCGCAGATACCGCCTACATATTCACCACCATTAATTTCTCCGGATACCGTAAGATTTTTTATCGTTGCATTTACAACCGTTCCAAACAGTCCCTGATACCTCATGCTATTGTTGTTTATATACAATCCAGATATTTTGTGCCCACAGCCATCAAAGGTTCCTGAATATGTTTTCTTTGAACTGTCACCATCAGGTGCCCACGGAGAATCATTGCCTATAGGTGTCCACTGTTCTTCTTCAGAACAGGCAAGGTCTATGTCCGCTGTGAGTTCGGCTTTAAGATACTTTGAGCCACTGTTCACTTGGTCTCTAAACCATCTCAGCTGCGCTGCTGTCCCAATAAGATAATACCCGTTGCTGTCCTGCACGGGAACGTCGGACGAGTGTGCCGCACCTATAAACGCAATTACAAGAAACGCTATCAGCGCGAGAAATATTTTGTTGTTGTGTTTGATGTTGAGTTTCATCGAATATCGCCCCTATTTTTTGCGCAAATACTACATAAAGTTGTAGATTTCATTCCGTAATTCGTCTGTCAAAAAACTATCGTTAACCATCTTAGGTATTGCATCTTTCAGATATTTTTCCAAGAAGAAACTCGCAACTTTCAAGACAGCTATATCTCTGCCTTCATACGCACTAAACAAAACAGTGCATTTGTTGCCGTGAATATATTTGCATCTTAAATAATATGGGAATTTCAGCAGCATTATGCCGTACGGCGTAACGTTGAGTTTGTGCGCTATGTCGTTAAGAATTTTCACGATTTCATTCTCGCTATCTATGGAAAGTTCGGTTTTATTGCTTTCGAGCTGCGAATATAATTCTGTTATGTCTGCTTCACTGTATCCTTTTGCTAACTTGCCAAGCAATTTTGCATATACCTTTCTGTTGCCGGTGGCATTTCTGCCAATACGCTCGTCATGCATGGCTTCAATCTTTATCAAAGCCGCACATATACCTTTGCAATCATTCCTTTTAATTCTTTTACTAGAGTTTTTGCCCTCAGTCAATGTATTGTCATATTTCTTGCTCAAATAATTATAATAAGCGTTCATTGAAGTCCATAAATTGGTAAATCTGTCAATTTCAAACTGCCGTCCCTTTGAAGCAAGAAATGAATAGACAGATGACACACAAGCATTTTTCTTTGCCGCTGATTTTTTCATTTGCAGCAATTTCTCTTTGAACCTTTCGTTTTCTCTCCAGTTTTGAACATTTAAGTCAACTGGATTTATCATAGAAAACATATAGGGAAACCCTATATCTGTTTTCGTTTTAACTTCAAGTTCATCATTTATCATAACTGCGAAAGAATTGATTTTCATTCCGCGAGAATATTCAATTGCATGCGACAAAAATATCTTCCGCATTATGTCAACAAGATAGTTTGACTTAAAACTTAATATTTCATCAAACTCTTTTTTTGAACTCAAACAAAAACCAACATATGCTGCATTTTTCTGAATATACAGCGTTATATCAGTTCCAGCAAAATTGTATTTCAAATATGCGTTCTTCTGTTTTTTACCTGAATTAATGATTATTGCATAGTTATATTTCTTCTGTTTTCCCATTATATATCACCCATTCATAAATAGTTTCTTTATAACTCTCTTTTCAATTTCAACTTTTAAGTTTTCCCCAGCCCAAATTGAAAAGAAAATTTATTAAAAGCAGTAACGGAGAGGCAGATTATATCCGCCTCTCCGTGAAGAGTTTCTTACTTTTTCTTTCTGTAGAACAGAGGCGCCGCAAAAAGCATTGCCAACGCGCCGAAGCCTGCGTTGCAGCCTCCGCTGCTGCCTGAGGATTTTTCGTCAGCGATTTTGACTGCTGCCGTAAGGTCGCCTTTGTCGGTTGTAACTGTAAGTTGATATTCGCCGTTTTCTTTTTCAGCAAATACGGTTTGTTTTACTGTCAGTGTTCCGTCTGCGTATTCGTAATCTTCACCGTCAATAAGGTCTTCGTCGGCGATTTTGACTGCCGTAACGGCTGTAATTCCTTTGAGCGTGAATGCAAGGTCTTCCGGCGATTTTTTGTAGAACTCTGCTTTTGCGGGAGTGATTGCCGGTTTTTCAATGTATTCTGCTGTTATCGCTGCCGTCTGGTCTTTTTCAACAGTGATTTCCTGCTGTGCCGGTGTTTCGTAGCCTTCTATTTCTTTGAACTGTATTGTGTAGGCTCCTGAAGGAATTTCCTGCGCTGTTCCGCCGTTGTACCATGTTTCTCTGTCAACTGACCACTGCGCCGTTTCCGCAATGCTTTCGGGGGTAAAGGTTACGGCAATAAATCCGGGCTTTCCCGTGTAGGTTACGCTTTTTGTAAACGTAGGTGCGGTTTTTGCAAGTTCAACGCTTATGTCCTCCGGTTTCGTATATCCTGCAAGTTCCTTGAAGGTTACTTTATATCTGCCGAGCGCAAGTTCGCTTACGGAAGAGCCGCTGTCTTTCCACGTGCTTCCGCCGTCTATTGACCATTTTCCTTCCGCAGGGGTTGTCGTTATTGTTATGGTGCCTGTCGGCGCTTTGGCAATCGTGAGGCTGAGTGCTTGTGCTGACGGTGTTCTTTCTTCAAAATCAGGAAGCATAAACATCGTTTCGGTCTGTGTAAGCGTTGCTGTGCCAAACGCGGCTCCGCTTTTTACTTTCAGCGTCATGCTGCCTATAACGTAGTCTTTGTTGTCAGAAACCGCATCGCCGGTAAGACTCGTAAGTCCAAAGCCTACTTCTCCTGCTGTACCTGTTTCAGGCTCTGCCGCGGAAGGAAGGTCTGTTCCTTTTGACGCGCTGACAAATTCAAACACGCTTGTGTCATACTTTACGATATTTTGAAGCCCTGCAATTTTGCCGCCTGCATTGGCAAATTTTGCTTTGTACGTTACTGTTACCGTTTCACCAAGTGTCAGCTGTGTTGCGCTCGGTGTGAGCGTGAAGGTTGCTGACGGGTCTGCCGCGAAGGCACCGGCTGACATTGCAAAAATCATTGCAAGTGTCAGAAAAGCTGCGAGTTTTTTCATTTGTTACTCCTCCTTGAGTTATGTTATTTAACCTGAACCATTGCGCCGGTTATGAGCGCAAATTCAGCCGTTTTGTTTGAAACGATGCATTCCGTTCCGCCGGATATTTCTTTATCCGTCGTGAATCCGATGCGCAGCGTTTCGCCTTTTTTGCAGTCTGCTTTTGCCTTGAACTGCTGTTCCGCAAATACGAATTTTCCCTGTCTGCTCAATGTGAGCGGCGCTGCAAGAGTTCCGCCCGCCACGCTTGAAATTCCTTTTGTACTGTTGCTGTCAGCCGCAAGCTTTTCGCTTAATACGGCGTTTTTCAGCACAGGGTTTCCTACTGCTTCAAGCTTCGCGGGATTCCATTTCAGCGATGCGACAACGGCAGATATTTCTTCCTGCGGCGAGGCTTCAATTTCAAGCTGCACGCTGAACGTTTCTCCCGCTTTGACTTCTGCCGGCGCTTTCAGTCTTATCGCGGGTGTGTTTTCCGCAAACGCAGGCAAAGCCGCGCAAAGCAAAAGCAGTACAGCGCAAGCGATTTTCTTTGTTCTTTTCACACAGACTCTCTCCTTTCTGTAAAATTAAACAAATTGCCAAATAAACCAATTTTTTGACGCCGCAACCTTCCAAACGGAAATCAAGCCCGCAGCACGTTTATACATTAGGTTTATTGTCCCTGTTTTGCTCAATTATAATTATACAAACGGTTTTAATCAAGCCATTAATTTATAATTTTTTAATATTATTATGCGCATTGCGTATAAATATTGATTATTGCCACTGTTTTACCATTTGTATAAGATTTACCCGAAGAGGTGATTACGATGTCTTTTGGATGCCGTTTGAAGCTGCTGCGCGAAAAGAGAGGGCTTTTGCAGGAGGATTTGGCTTTGCTTGCGGAGGTTACGCCCGTTACGCTGTCAAGGTATGAGCGCGGAGAGCGCACGCCGACCGTCGCCACGGCCGAGAAGCTTGCAGCGGCCCTCGGAGTGCATGTGTCCGCTTTTTTTGACGATAATGCGGCTTCGGACGGATTTTTAACCGAAAATCAGGATTTTGTTTTCGTTCCGATTGTTAGTATCAATAATGCCAAGCTCAGGCAGAACGGCGCTGCGGAGCTGACCCATTCCGGATTTTACCCTGTACACAGAAAAGATTTTGACAGTATTCCGAGCAGCAGTATGAAGGTCTGCGTTATAGAGGGCGATTCCATGTCGCCGAAGTATATCAACGGTGATTACGCCTTGTGCGAAACGCCAGACGGCACCGGCGATTTTTCGCTTTCTGACGGGGATATAGTCGCGGCGGTTTTTGATAATAAATTTTACATCAGGGGATATTTCAGAAATTTTGACGGTACTATTGATTTGCGTCCTGTCTCCCCGTGTTTCATGCCTATTCACACTTCGGCGGACGACAGGCGTTTCAGGCTGTTCGGGAAAATAATCCGCATTTACCGCACTATCAGGGACACGGGCTTTTACGGATAGTTTTTGCCGTTTTCAGGTTTAATTTCAAAAAATATGCTCCCCTTGCGAGGAGCATATTTTATTTATTCAAGGAAATCTCTGAGTTTTTTGCTTCTGCTGGGGTGGCGAAGTTTGCGGAGTGCTTTCGCTTCAATCTGGCGTATGCGTTCTCTTGTTACTCCGAAACGTTTTCCAACCTCTTCAAGCGTGTGAGCGTGCCCGTCTTCCAAACCAAAGCGCAGTCTCAATACTTCGCTTTCCCTTTCTGTCAGGTCGTCAAGCATTGAATCAAGCTGTTCGCGCAGTATCTGCGTTGCCGCCGCTTCTTCAGGGCTTGGCAGTTCCTTGTCTTCGAGGAAATCGCCGAGCTGGCTGTCTTCTTCTTCACCGATAGGCGTTTCAAGCGATACAGGTTCCTGCGCAATGCGCTGGATTTCTTCGACTTTGTTGGACGGAAGTTCCATTCTGGCAGCTATTTCTTCAACAGTAGCTTCGCGTCCAAGTTCCTGTACAAGTTGCCGCGATACCCTTACAAGTTTGTTGATTGTTTCAACCATGTGCACCGGTATGCGTATGGTTCTCGCCTGGTCGGCAATTGCTCTCGTGATTGCCTGACGTATCCACCACGTAGCGTACGTGCTGAATTTGTAGCCTTTTGTGTAGTCAAATTTTTCTACGGCGCGGATCAGCCCCAGATTGCCTTCCTGTATGAGGTCGAGGAAGAGCATTCCCCTGCCGATATATTTTTTCGCGATGCTTACGACAAGCCTGAGATTTGCTTCAACAAGTTTGTCTTTGCATTCAGTTCTTCCTTCTTCGACACCCTTAGCATACTCAACTTCCTGTTCAGGTTTAAGCAGTTCGATTTTTCCGATTTCTCTCAAATACATTCTGACGGGGTCGGAGAGCGGAAGTTCGTCCAAATCTTCAAGGTCGTCAGCAGCTTCAACTTCCGGCATGGCTTCTCCGTCGATTGATCCTGCCTTGACTTCCTCAATGACGTCTACACCGAGTTCCATGAGGTTGGTGTAGAGACTGTCTATTACTTCCGGTGTAAGGAATTCCTTTGGCAGATGCTTTTCAAGGTCGTCATAGGTCATATAGCCCTTTTCGCGGCCTTCGTGAAGAATTTCCCTTACGCTTTCGATGTACACCGTATAGTCATCGGCAATTTCATCGGGCAGGATTTCCTGAATGTCTGACGGAAGCTCTTCCTGACTGATGCCTTTGTCTATTGCAAACGCCAAATCAAGTCCTTCCGCCTCGACCTTGTCTGTTGTTGCGGGCTTATCTTTCTTTTTGTGTTTTGAAGCGGCAACCTTTTTGTGTACGGATTCTATGATTGCCGCCGCTGACTCGGCAGCTACCTGTACAGCTTCCTCTTCGGTTATTGACGCGTCTTCCATGGCGGCGCCAATGCCCAGACTAATTTTGTGAACGGAAAAATCCGTTTCAGACACAGCTTTGTCCGTTTCGCCGTCTTCTATGAGAAACTCCGGTTCAGCATCGCTGTCCTGTTTTTCCGGCTGCTTTGGCTGCGTGTTTTTCTTTGCTTTTTTTGCGGAAACCGCCTTTTGCGGCTTCTTGTCAGCGGATTTGTCTGCTTTAACCGTTTCCTTTTGTCCGCTTTTTTTTGCGGAAGACGGCGCTTTTTCAGCTGACGTTTTGCTTTTCTGTGACATGGCAGCCTTATCGTCTTTTTTTGCCGCTGCTTTAACGTTCTTTTTTTCGGCTGCTTCAACAGCGTCGCTGTCCTTCGGTGAAACAGCGGCAATTTTCTCGTCTTTTTTTACCGCCGTTTTAGCGTTCTTTTTTTCGGTATCTTTGGCAGCGGCTTTGTTTTTTTTCTCTGTTGTTTCTTTTGCGCTGTTCGTTTCTTCGGCAGACTTGCTTTTACCGCTTTCACGGACGGCTGAGCCTTTACCTATTTTTATCGCGGCAGTTTTCTTTTCAGTTGTCTCTTTTGTTTCTTTTTTTGCGGTCATTTTAACGGTGCCCCTCCCTTAACGTATTTAACAAGTTCGCAGTATTCTGCCATATCCCCGCCGTCTGCTTCGCCTCTTATCATTTTGGCGTGCAGCGTTTTGATTCGTTTTTCAGCTGTGGCTTTTCTCAGTTCCTTAAGCAGTCTGTCTGCCAGTTCTGTTTCTTCCAGCCCCTGCTCCAATAAAGCGTTGCCTTTAGCAATTACGGACAGGCAGCTGCTGTCACCGAGATTTCTCCAGCGAGTTTCAAGCTCTTCCCTGCTCTCGCCGGACAAGAGCGCTGAGATGACATTCTGGACAGTCCCGTCGCCTATAAAGTGTATCACATCTGAGGGCTTATAGCGCATTCTCAATTTTTCATTGTTCCAAAGCAAGCTGCAGAGCATAACTTCTCTTTCGTCAGTTTTTTCCGCCGTCTGGTTTTCAAAAACCGCATATTCCCTGCTTAGGCTGTTTTCTCTTCCGCGTACCGTTTCCTGATGTCCGCGTATTTCGTCTTCAAGATTGTGCCGCAAAACTCCGAGTATCTGAGCAACCCTGTCAATGTACGGTTTAATTTCAAACACAGACAGCGACGCAAGCCCTTCAAGAAGCTGTTCTCTTGCCTGCGCGGCTTTTTCGGGTTCATTCTGCGCATTCATGCACACAACCGCATGATACACAGGAAGCGGCAGAGCTTCTTCCAATGCTTTTCTGAAATAATCCGCTCCGTTTTCAAGCTGCAGAATTTCGTCAGGGTCTTTACCGCCCTCAAGTTTAACGACTTTAACGGAAATGCCGTGCTTCTGAAGAATGTACATGCCGCGGAGCGCGGCTTCCTGCCCCGCTCCGTCAGAATCGTAGCAGATGTAACACATATCAGCCATCCTTTTTATAAGCACAGCCTGCTGCTCGGTAAGAGCCGTGCCAAGCGAAGCGACAGCGTTTGAAAATCCGCAAAGGTGGCAGCGAATTGCGTCCATGTAGCCTTCGACAAGTATCGCCGCGTTTGCCCTGTGCATTTCAATTTTTGCTTTGTTCAGCAGATAAAGGTTGTTTCTTTTGTTAAAGATTTCGCTTTCAGGGCTGTTGAGATATTTAGCGTCTTCCCCTGCTATAGCACGTCCGCCGAAGCCTATCAGCTTGTCCGTAACGTTATATATCGGAAACATTACGCGCCCCCGGAAACGGTCGTAAATTCCTTTGTTTCCCTGCGACACAAGTCCGCTGTCGATGAGTTCCTTTTCTTTATATCCCTTGGTCAGCAGTATTGACGAAAGGCTGTTCCAGCTGTCAGGCGCCCAGCCTATGCCGAATGCCGCAGCCGTTTCGTAACTGATGTTTCTTCTGTCGAGATACGCGCGCGCGGCATTTGCCCCGGGGGTATCGTAAGATTTTCTGAAAAATTCCTGCGCGTCGGCAAGAATGTTTTTCTTAATCTTCGTGTCGGCAAAATTTCCGCTGCGCGGCTGGAGCTTCACTCCGGCTCGCTCTGCAAGCCGTTCAAGCGTTTCGCGGAAATCAAGATGTTCCATTTCCTGAACAAAGCTGAAAACGTCTCCGCCTTTTCCGCAGCCGAAGCAGTGAAAGCTCTGCTTTTCGGAGGAAACTGTGAACGACGGCGTTTTTTCGCTGTGGAACGGACAGCAACCCCAATATCTCGTCCCTTTGCGGACGAGTTTTACGTAGTCGCCGATAACCTCTGCGATATCAAGTCTGCTTTTTATTTCGTCAATTTCTGACAAGCCCAGCCCCCGCTGTCAAATTAAGGATTACAAATGAAGAATTAAGAATATTCCCGGCAACAACTTATTATACGGCAATTATCCATTCTTAATTGTTTACTGCCGTAAGCTGCGCGCTTTTTCAGAGAACACGGAGGGACAGCTGTCTGTCCCTCCGCGCTTGCTTTTTCAGCGTTAATATTAACGGATAAAGAGCGGTGCAAGAACCGTCGCGACGACGGACATAAGTTTTATAAGAATGTTAAGGCTTGGGCCTGCGGTATCCTTGAACGGGTCACCGACGGTATCACCCACGACTGCCGCCGCGTGCGGAGCCGAGCCTTTTCCGCCGTACTGGCCGGATTCAATGTATTTCTTGGCATTGTCCCATGCTCCGCCTGAGTTTGACATAAATATAGCCATCATAACACCGGTTACTATGGAACCGCCGAGAAGACCTCCGAGAGCCTCAGGACCGAGGACCACACCGACTATAACGGGAACTACGACCGCCATAAGTCCGGGGATAACCATTTCCTTAAGGGCTGCCGCCGTTGAAATGTCAACGCAGCGCTCATATTCCGGACGGGCTTTGCCTTCCATAATTCCCGCGATTTCGCGGAACTGTCT
This sequence comes from Candidatus Equadaptatus faecalis, assembly GCA_018065065.1. NCBI lineage: Bacteria > Thermotogati > Synergistota > Synergistia > Synergistales > Synergistaceae > Candidatus Equadaptatus > Candidatus Equadaptatus faecalis. Next base: position 44,986 of record JAGHTZ010000051.1, read on the forward strand.
GCGAACTTCCTGTATCATTTTTTCAGCCGCGCGCGAAACTGCCTGAATCGCAAGGGCGCTGAATACGAACGGGAGCATGCCGCCGATGAAAAGTCCGATCATGACGTTTGAATCCTGAAGGTCGATTGCCTTAATCTGCGTTGCCTGGGCGTATGAAACGAACAGGGCAAGAGCCGTAAGGGCTGCCGAGCCGATTGCAAGACCTTTGCCAACCGCCGCCGTCGTGTTGCCGACCGCGTCGAGTTTGTCGGTGATGTTGCGGACTCCCTCAGGAAGCTCCGCCATTTCGGCGATACCGCCTGCGTTGTCCGAAATAGGACCGTAAGCGTCAACAGAAAGCGCCATACCCGTGATTGAAAGCATGCCGACTGCGGCGCAGGAAATTCCGTAAAGACCTCCGAATTTGAAGCCTGCCCAGACTGCGATGCAGACGAGAAGGACAGGTATTGCCGTTGATTTCATTCCGACACCGAGACCTGACAGAATGTTTGTTGCAGGACCCGTCTGTGAGGCTTCAGCGATTTCCTTAACGCTCGGGAATGCGTCTGATGTGTAGTATTCCGTGACGCCGCCGATTGCGATACCTGAAACAACACCCGAAACGACCGCCCAGAAATAGGTAAGTTCTCCGAATACCGCATTGGTAAGGAAATATGTCGCAATAATCATAATAACGCCGGTCATAACGAGACCTGTGCTGAGTGCTTTTGAAGGATCACCGTCTTTTTTGACGCGGACGAATGCCATACCGAGAATTGAAGCAACTATGCCGACCGCCGCGAGGAAAAGCGGGTAGAAAGCACCGGCTGTTCCGGCTATAACTACCGCTCCGACCGCCATCGCGGCTATTACGGAGTTGACGTAGGATTCAAAAAGGTCAGCTCCCATACCGGCGATGTCGCCAACGTTGTCGCCGACGTTGTCAGCGATAACCGCAGGGTTGCGGGGGTCATCTTCAGGAATACCTGCTTCAACCTTGCCGACGAGGTCAGCGCCAACGTCCGCCGCTTTCGTATAGATACCGCCGCCGACACGCGCAAAAAGCGCTATTGAAGACGCGCCGAACCCGAATGCGACGATAATGTTGGGATCGTTGAAGACATAATAGGCAACAGCAATGCCGAGAAGACCAACGCCGACGACGGTCATGCCCATAACGCTGCCGCCCGTGAAAGCGACTTTAAGAGCTTCGTTCATGCCGTTCATTGCGGCGCAGGAAGTCTTTCCGTTTGACTTTGTGGCTATTTTCATGCCGATATAGCCGGTAAGCGCCGAGCAGAAAGCTCCGAATACGAAGCATACCGCGCTGGCGACGCTGATCTGCCACGCGAGAATAGCGGCGACTATTACCGCGAAAATGACAAGCGATTTGTATTCCCTGTAAAGGAACGCCATGGCACCGCTCTGAATGATGCCAGAAAGTTCTGCTACTCTTTCGTTGTCAACCTTTGCTTTCGCGATTTTGCCCGCTGCGTAAACCGCATAGACAAGCGCCAAAAGCGCGGCGACAACGACCAGTCCCAGCTGTGATACAAAATTTTCCATGATAGAACAAACCCTCCTCAAGGTACACGCCCCCGCAGAATACGGGGCTGTTTTACAAGTGGATATTATATGTGTTTCGGAGATTAAAAGCAAGTACGGGATATTTGCAAATTGCAGATACAGGGCACAAAAAATCCCGCGCTTCACACAGCGCGGGAGACAATGGCTTTACAAACGCAGCACCTGAAATTACAGACTGTTTTTTTGTCCGGCTGCGCTTTCCCTGTATATATCCAGCATGAAAATTCCAAGGGAAAGAACAAGAGGCCCGAGGAAAAGCCCGACAAAGCCCCACAGATACAAGCCGCTGAAAAGACCGAGGAAAACAATCAGCATGTTTATGTCGCTATTGCCGGAAATGAAAAGCGGGCGTATGAGGTTGTCCGCCGTGCAGACAAGTCCGCCGCACCATGCAAGCAGCACAAACGCGTGGTAGTGGTCGCCTGACGCAAGAAGATAAATAACCGCAAAACCCCATACGGCGGGAGTGCCTATCATCGGAATCATACCGAAAATAAACATCATAAAGCCGAAGAAAATCGGGTTCGGAAGCTTCGCGAGATACCAGCCTATTCCGCCGAGTACACCCTGCACAAAACCGGTCAGCACTATGCCGTAGACAACTGCGCGGAGCATTGTCCTGCCTTTTTCAAAAAATTCCGCCTTCTTATTTTTGCTGAGGGGCAGCAAATCTCCGGCGTAGTTTACGATTTTTTCGCCGTCGCGCAGCAGATAAAACGACGTAAATCCAACGACCACAAACAGCATCAAAAACTTTGACGTGCCGCTTACGATTTTCTGCGAAAGTCCCTTGGCAAGCATTGAGAACCATTTCAGCAGATTGGACGCGCCTTCCGCAAAATACGGCTGAGATTTTATGCTGTCCCAGTCTGATATACGCTTGCCGATGAACTGAAAATTATGCAGCCACTCGTAGATACTCTGCAAAATCGGCATAAATCCGCCTGCCTTAACAACGCTGTCGTAAGCCGAAGCCGCCTCCTGCGCAAGGAATATTGTTATCCAGAGTATCGGAAGCAGCATAAAGCATAAAATCACAAGCGTCACAAGCAACGACGAAACGTCCGAAAAACGGCCTTTGAACACAGAGGTATGCAGCTTTTTGTACAGCGGGTGCGCGAAAAGCGAAAAAACGACCGACCACGCAAGCGCGTGAAAAAACGGGCGCAGCAAAAGCGCGCACAAAAGCAGTATTCCTGCCGTAAAAATCATAAACGCCGTGTTTCTGCCGCCGGCTGTATCCTTTTCCATTGTCTGCCCCCCCCCTGCACAATGCTCAATAACTATATACATTATAGTAGCACAAGCTGAAAAAATTCCAATGCAAATTTATCTGTTTTATTGCTTTTGCGGCAGTTTGGTTATAAAATCAGCGCAATGAATAAAAAAAGAGGTGTTTGAAATGGCAGATTTCGGCTTCGGCTGTATGAGGCTTCCCGTTACTGATTCAAAAAATCTTTCGTCCTTTGATTTTCCGCTTATCGAAAAACTGTTCGACACTTATCTTGAACACGGCTTCAGATATTTTGACACGGCATACGTTTATCACGGGGGAAAAGGAGAAGAAGCAGTCCGCAAAGCTCTTGTTGAACGCCACGCAAGAAACGAATTCGAGCTTGCGACAAAGCTGCCGCTGCGAACCTTCAAGGATTTGGACGAACTGAAACAGATTTTTGACAAGCAGCTTGAAAACTGCGGCGTTGAATATTTTGACTATTATCTGCTGCACAACGTCGGGACAAATGTATGGGCGAGAATGAAGCAGCACAACGTCATCGGCTTTACGGCTGAGAAAAAAGCTGAGGGAAAAATAAAAAAGCTCGGCATATCCTTCCACGACAAGCCGGAGCTTTTTGACGAAATACTCTCGGAATACGCGGAAAAAATTGATTTCGTCCAGCTGCAGGTCAACTACGCCGACATGGAAACGGAGGGCGTACAGGCTCGCGAATGCCTTGAAATCGCGGCGAAATACAATCTGCCGGTAACTGTTATGGAGCCGGTAAAAGGCGGAACACTCGCGAAAATTCCCGCAGAAGCGGAAAAGCTTCTGCGCGGCATGCGTCCGGACGCGACGCCCGCCTCATGGGCGCTTCGCTTTGCCGCCTCACAGAAAGGCGTTGTACGCGTACTCTCAGGCATGAACAGCATGGAGCAGCTCGAAGACAACCTGAAAACCTTTGAAAACTTCGAGCCGGTTACGGAAGAAGAAACCAAAATACTGTTCCGCGCGGCGGAAATAATAAACTCGCAGACTGCGGTCAAATGCACAGGCTGCGGATACTGCACGGAAGGCTGCCCGAAAGGCATCGCGATACACAAAATATTCGCTCTTTACAACAGCATATCGCGCCTCACCGGCAGCTTCTCAAGCGAACACACCTACTATACAAACCTTGTCCTGCAGACAGCCCTTGCAAGCAGCTGCATAAAATGCGGCAAATGCGAACAGGCGTGCCCCCAGCATCTGAAAATCAGGACTCTGCTTGAAGACTGCGTTGAAAAGCTCGAGAACGGCAATGTAATACTCGCCCCGTTCCTCGAAAAGCTCAAAAACAATGGCTGACGACCTCGCACGCGCCCGCGAACTGCTTGCGGCAGGCTCCTGCACCTGTGCGCTTGTCTGCGGAGGCAAAGAAATAACAAGCACCGAGCGCGGCGTAAGACCGCTGCTTGAACTGTACGAAAGCGGCAGGAATTACTCCGCGTACTCGGCGGCAGACAAGGTAATCGGCAACGGCGCCGCCTTTCTTTACGTTCTTCTGGGCATTAAGAAAATATACTGCGGGGTCATAAGCGCAGACGCAAAAGCAACGCTTGACTCAAACGGGATTGAAATTACATACGGGGAACTTGTCCCGGCGATAATAAACCACGACAAAACCGGCTTCTGCCCCGTTGAAACGGCAGTAAAAGGAATAACGAAACCGCAGGCAGCGCTTGACGCCATAAAAGCCCAGCTGCGAAAAATGAAGATAATCTAAACCACACAGTGCATTTATAAAGTTTTTATAACTTTTACTTTATTTTTGTAAAGTTTTTAGACTGATTTACGTTAGTTTTCTTGCTGAACGACAAGTTATGTTTTTTTGCAGATTTTTGCATTTTTTTGTAAATTTGCTATTGACATTTCCAGAAATAAGCGTAAAATATTTTCTCGCCGTTGGAGCTTTGCTCCTTGGCTTGCGGTACATTGTACAGCGTCGGAAGCGTAGCCGCGCAAGGTAACATCCGGTTCTGTACACCGGCTATAGTATTTGCAATTAACTTAAAATCGCATGGCGCGCGTGCGTAGTCCATCCAAACCGTGGCAAACCAGCTGCTAAGTTTAGTATGAATGGGGAATCTTCGGTAACTGCAAGCTGGCTGGCGGCAGGGTCCCCGGACAAAAACGCTGTTCACTATCACGGCGGACTGTCGGGCACGCAACCGACGTAAAACAAATGAATTCAAAGCGGCAGGCATTTGGACTTATGTTCGTTTGTCTGCCGTTGTTTTTGTCAACACTGATTCCTACGGGGAAAGGATTTACTTATAAG
>JAGHTZ010000052.1 GCA_018065065.1 Candidatus Equadaptatus faecalis
TACCGGATTGATAGGTTGGGAGTGTAAGAGGGTAACGCCCTTTGAGCTGACCAATACTAATACACCGAGGCCTTAACCTCATAAATCCTTATTGCGCTGAAGAAAAAGCGTGTTAAAATTGAACTACCAACCGAGCAAGTTAGGCTGAAGCGGAAGGCGAAAAGACGTACGAGACATACGAGAGTACTTGAGGCATCTGAAAGAAAAGATGACGTACAAGAAAACTTAAGCCATCTGCCAAAAAGCAAAGCCATACAGAGTTTTCGGTGGCCATAGAGGGGAGGACACACCCGGTCCCATGCCGAACCCGGCAGTTAAGCTCCCCATCGCCGATGGTACTGCAGAGGGTATCTGTGGGAGAGTAGGTCGCCGCCGAGCCTTTTTCAACAGGGAAGATTTTCGTCTTCCCTGTTTGCTTTTTTGTGTGCTATTTGTATGTGACGGAATTTGTGATATAAGCTATAATTAAACAACTGAACAGATTATTAGACACAGGCAGTATGGAATGAGATTTCATTACAGGGCAAAAACAAAAGACGGAAAGACTGAAACAGGCTATATTTCGGCGGAAAGCGAAAAGGAAGTCATTGAAACAATACGTTCCAATGGATGGTATCCTGTTGATATTTCGGAAAAGAACGGTTTCTTTTCCGCTTTCGGAAATTTTCTGAATACTCTTGACAACAGTGTATCTCTTAAAGCAAAGAGCCTGTTTTTTAAGCAGTTTTCTCTGTTGCTTGGCTCCGGCATTCCGATGGATACGTCAGTAAAGCTTCTTTCAGAGCAAACTTCGGACAGCGTGCTGCGTTCTGCTGCGGAAGTACTTTTGAAAGATATAAGGTCAGGTATATCGGCGGCAGATTCTTTTGAAAAGCAGAAAGTGTTCGGAAAACTGGAAGTTGCCCTGATGCACGCCGGTGAAGAAGCGGGCAGACTTGGCGACAGCCTGCTGAGAATTTCTGAATTTCTGAAAAAACAATATGATTTGAAGAAAAAAGTTGTTGGCGCGTTAATATATCCTGTGCTTGTACTCTGCGTCACGCTGCTTGTTCTTGTGCTGATGTCAGTGTTTGTCCTGCCGCAGTTCGAAAACAGTTTTAAACAGCTCAAAATTGAAATACCACGCTTTACCCTGTTTGTTTTCACGTTTGGAAATTTTATAAGAAACTTTTGGTATTTTGTTCCTCTGTCGTTTTTTGTGTTTGCCGCCGCCGGAAAATATTTCAGCAGATACACTGCTTTTAATGAATTTTGCGATAAAGTCAAGCTTCGCATACCGCTTTTCGGCAAAGTTTTATACAAAGCTTCAATGGCAAGAAGCTGCAGGACTCTGGGCATTCTTTTGTCTGCGGGTGTTGATATGCTGCGTGCTTTGAAGCTTGCGGGAGAGACTGCTGCCAACGTTAAGGTAAAAGAAATTTTTGATGAATTTTATTTGTCCGCGGAAAAGGGTAAATCGCTGTATAATGTGACGTGTCGAATGACGAATATACCTCCTGTGGTGGGGCAGCTCGTTAAAATCGGGGAGGAAACGGGGCATTTGTCCGGCAAATTTCTTGAAATTGCCTTGCTCTACGAGGAAGACGTTGATAATATGACGTCCGTTTTGCAGTCGGTGATTGAACCGGTGCTGATAGTTTTAGTCAGTTTGATCGTAGGCGTAATGCTGTTCGCCTCCTATCTGCCGATAGTCAGCGCTATAAAAAATCTTATTTAAGGGGATATTTTCTTATGAAAAGACATTCCGGTTTCACGCTTATTGAAATGCTTATGGTAATTGTTATTATCGGTGCCCTGACAGGAACGCTGATGCTCTCTGTTTCTTCCGCGACAGACAAGGCAAACGCCTCAAAAATTGTTTCCAATCTGCGCAGTCTTAAAGCGGCATGTGTAATGTATTATGCTGACAATGGGCAATGGCCTTCCGAAAATGTTGTTTTTGACGGTGTGCAGAGTACTGATGAAGGCACAAAGAAAAACATTGAATCTTATCTTGATAAAATTCCTGAAAAAGGCTACAAGATTTATGCTCCGACTGCGGGTGAAAATTCCTGTGTTGTGAGTTATTCCGATTCGGCGGCAATGTCCGACGGAGTAAAAAATAAACTGAAAAAAATGGCCTCAAATTCTGCACTGTACGCCTCAAATGCCGTTAATGCCTCGCTGTACAGCGGCGGAGAAGAGGTCTTTATGAAAGTCACAAATTCGCCACAGGGGCAGTAAAAAAATATTTTTGGGATATGAGATATAACAATGGATTTTAAAGCTTTATTCAGCAAAAAAAATACGGATGATTTTGGCGCCGGTTTAACTGTTCAAAACGGGGTATTCAAGTATGTGCTGCTTGAACGCGGTAAGAATGGATATATGATAAGCTCTGCAATTTCAGACACTTTTGAAGAAAAATCAAAAGAAAACCCGTACGGAGAAATATTTCACAAGCTCAGCGGCTTTGCGAAGAATAAAGCGTCGTTGTCCGTGTCTCTGCCTGTGTCGGAAACTATGCTAAAGCTGCTTTATATGCCGATGGAATTAACTGACGCAAGGCTTTCTCTCCGATATGAAATAGAAAATTTTTTTCCTGTCAGCAGCGGTGAAGCCGTGTTTGACGTTGCTGACGTTGATTTTCCGTTTGCTGAACAGTATGAAGGAAGACATTATCTTGCCGTCGTTGCCCGAAAGGCGAAAATAGAAGCTCTCTCTGATGCCGCCCGTACGTATGGATTCAGTATTGAGTGTGTTGAACCTGCGCAGATAGCAATAGAGAGAGCTGTTTCTTTATATTCGGGGCATGGTGAAACCGTGATGTTTATCTACGCTGAAGGACAATTTATACAGTACATTCTGTTTTGGCATAATAACGGAATTTTCTACCGTTCTTCGTATTTTAACAATTATACTGACGCTCAAAACCCTGCCGGAGAAGTTTCAGAGGAGTTTAAAATCAATGTTCTCACTAAAGAAATCAGGAGATTTCTTGACGAAGCCTATGCGGAGACCAAAATCGCTGCAAAATCGGCCGTGCTGCTCGGACCTTCGACAGATTACCGTCTGTGCCAGGCTTTGCAAACGCAGCTTGCGCCTCTTAAGTTTGACTGCCTGAACGTAATGGAATTGAACAGCATTGAAATGATAAACATTGATAATAAAAACAGTCAGTGGGACATACCTCTGGGGCTTGCCCTGCGTCATTTCGACGTATAGCGGGATGGTTGCCAAATTAAATTTATTAAGCAGCCATAAAAAGGAAAAGCTTATCAATGGCAGTCCGAGCCGATTCTTGCGGGTATGTTTTGCGGCGGCTGTCGCAGTTTGTGTTTTTCTTGTTTCCCATAAGGCAGTTGAATTAGTCAGAGCAAACAAAGAAGCCGCGGACGTTGAAATCAGGCTGAAAAAAGCGGAAAATACCGCGGTAGCCAAGCTTTCGGAACAAAACGGCAAACACGGCGCGGTTTCGGATAATAAAAAGGCAAATGTCACGGCAGAAAATATTATGCCCGATAAATTTCCTGATAAAGTTCCCGAATACGATGCTGAACAGCCTCCCGAAATCCAAATTGTTGCGGTTATGAAATCTGAAAATAAAACGGCTGCGTGTATCAATATAAAAAATCTCGCGGAAGGAATTATCGTTGTTCCCGGAATGAACATATTTGAGAGAGGCAAAGTTGTTGCGATTGATGAAACAGGGATTAAGTGGACTTGGAACGAAAAGCAGTACAAAACGGATTTAGGGAAATAAAAGAGATATTGTAATAATGTCCTATAATGTATCTTATGTTGGATTATATATATTAAAAATTGCGGCTGATGTAAAATTACCATGCGGCGGTTTTAAGCAAAAATAATCAGGAGAGTTTTAAGATGTCAACCTATTGGCCGATTTTGACAGTTGCAGTCTCAACCGTTTTCTATCATATTTGCGCAAAACTTACTCCAAAAGGATTAAATCCCTTTGCTTCTATAATTGTCACCTATTTAACAGGCACTCTTGTGACGCTTATTGTTTTTCTTTCACTGTTCAAGGACAGCAGCCTTTTAAACGAATTTAAAAACGTCAGCTGGACTACGTTTGTGTTCGGCTTTGCGATTGTCGGTCTTGAGGTCGGAAATATTTACATGTACAAAGTCGGCTGGAATATTAATACCGGTTATTTGGTGGAAAGCTCCATTATTGCCGTTGCTCTTATGTTTACGGGGCGGCTGCTTTTTAACGAGCAGCTGACCTATACGAAATTAATTGGTATATTGATGTGCCTTGCGGGACTTTATTTCATAAATAAACAATAGATGTCTTATAATAAAAGTAACGTTTTATGTTTATCTTAATTTTTCTGCCCATTCTTTTTCTTTGAAGCCGACTAAAACAAATTTTTCGCCTATCAGCATAGGGCGTTTTGCGAGCATACCGTTGGAAGCAAGCAGTTTAAACTGCTCCGCTTCGCTCATTTCAGGCAGTTTATCCTTTAAGCACAATTCTTTGTAAAGCAGACCGCTTGTGTTGAAGAACTTTTTGAGCGGCAGACCGCTGATTCTGTGCCATTTTCTCAATTCTTCCACGTCCGGATTTTCTTCCTTAATATCTCTTTCCTTGAAGTCAATTCCGTTTGTCTCAAGCCATTTTTTCGCTTTCTGGCAGGTCGTGCATTTCGGATAGCATAAAAATATTATTGACATAGTTATTTTCCTTTCTTGTTACTGATATTTCTAATTTTGTCCAAATCACCGCTGCAAAGTGCATCAAGATTGTGGTTGATTTTATCAATATCCCAATCCCACCACTTAAGTTTTAGCAGATAGTCAACAAGTTCCTTGTCAAATCTTGTTTTACGCACTCTGCATGGATTTCCCGCTGCAACTGAATACGGGGGAATATCGCCGGTTACAACGGAATTGGCGCCGATTATTGCACCATCACCAATATGTACTCCGGGCAGAACTGTTACGTTTTGCCCTATCCAAACGTCGTTTCCGACAACTGTGTCGCCTTTAAGCGGAAGCTCGTCTTTAATTGGAGCCACAGCACTTCCCCATTCTCCGCCCATAATATAGAACGGGTAGGTTGTTACAGCGTCCATACGGTGATTCGCGCCGTTCATGATAAATTCAATACCGCTTGCTATGGAACAGAATTTGCCGATAATCAGTTTGTCGCCGATAAAATCATAATGATGCGTGACGTGTTTTTCAAAATCCTCTGCCCCGTTGGGATCATCATAATAGGTGTAATCTCCGATGATTATATTCGGATTTTTCACAACATTTTTGATGTAGCAAATTCTTTGCAGCGCCGAATTTGGATACATGTTTATCTTTCCTTTCTATCAGTCCGTTGCGTTCAAGTTGTCTTATAAAGGCTGTCAGTCTTTCGTAAAGAGGTTCGGCTGAATCGCCGAAATTTTCTTTTAAAGCTTGCCCTATACTGCAAATATCTCTGTTTCCGTCAATTTTTATCCATATAAAACTGCCCAAAATATCAAGCGTCAGCTTTGAAACCTCAGCCTTGTGAAACAGTTTTTGGGCTAAATTGTTCCAAAAACCGCGGTTTGGGACAAAAATTGTTACAATCCCGTCATTGTCTGTTTCCCATTTTAAGTCCATATTGCGAGAAAATACAATGTCAAGGAAATTGCGTTGTTCTGTTTTTTTGCTCACATTATGAGCCTCAAAAGTCTCAGTTCTTTTTTGAGACTGCTGTTTTGAATATTGAGAGCATAATCAGCGAGAGAACGACGATACCACCGATCATGCCCGTATTAACAGCCGCGGACAGGTTGATACGCGGAAGGATTTCCGTTATTGCCAAAAATGCAAGCAGAACCCCGATAATTCCCTCCCCCGCTATCAGACCAGAACAGAAAAGCACTCCGTTGTCATTTTCAGACGTTGTTGTGGTTCCTGTTTTTCCCTTGTAGTTATCCACAAGCAGACGTGCAACTCCGCCGCACATCATAGCCGCAGTGAGGTTCAGCGGCAGATAAATTCCAAGCGCAAAGGGCATTGACGGTATCCGCAGCAATTCTGTCACAAGCGTGATAAATACGCCGATAAAGATTAAGTCCCACGGCAGACTGCCCTGCATCATTCCTTCAATAATCATTTTCATCATGGTTGCCTGAGGCGCCGGAAGCTGCTGACTTCCAAGTCCCCAAGCCTTTTCGAGAAGGACGAGAATTCCGCCGACGAAAACCGACGTTACAGCGACACCGAAGAATTCGGATATCTGCTGTTTTTTGGGGGTCGCGCCAAGTATATAGCCCGTTTTGAGATCCTGCGATGTATCGCCTGCCATGCTTGCGATTGTGCATATAACGGCGCCTATGGTTATGGAGGTCATCATTCCGTGAAAGCCGCTGTCTCCCGTAAGTTTCAAAATTCCTGTTGAAATAATAAGGGTAGCTATGGTCATACTCGACGTCGGATTGTTTGTAGAGCCTATCAGACCGACCATTCTCGCAGAAACGCAGCTGAAGAAAAAGCCGAAAATGATGATGAGAATCGTTCCAACTAAAGCTACAGGGATTTGAGGCGTAAACCAAAGAACAAGGGCTGTAAGCACAATGCCCGCAATCAAAATCTTGCCGCTCAAATCCTGATCGGTTCTCGCACCGTTGTCGGCGCTTATTTCATTGCGTTCCTGTTTCAGTCCTGTTAAAGATTTAACGAAGGTTCCGGCTATTGTCGGTATATTCTTGCAAAGGCTGATAATTCCGGCAGAGGCAATGGCTCCCGCCCCGATATAGCGGATATAGTTTGTCCATACGGCAGAAGGCCCTCCTGCTGCGTAGAGTTCGGAAATTTTAACCGTTCCGGGGTACAATACGGTATCAGAGCCAAAAAGCGTTATAGCCGGAATTAAAACGAACCACGCGAACAAACCGCCGGAAAACAGATATGAAGCAACTCTCGGACCGCAGATGTAACCTACGCCGATAAAAGCTGCAGACGGGTCAACCGATATTTTTGTCCGCAATCCTTTTATGTTGACTCCGATTGTTTCAGGCACAACGCAGAATGCGTTGGTCAAAAGTTTAAAAACCGCAGCAAGCGAAATGCCTCTGAACAAAACTTTTCCGCCGGACGATTTATTTTCGCCGGCAAGCAAAACCTTGGCGCAGGCTGTTCCTTCCGGATACGGCAGCGTTAAATGTTCCTTGACGATCAGGGCTTTTCTGAGCGGAACCATGAAGAAAACGCCCAGACAGCCTCCGCAGAGCGAAAGCAGCGTTATTGTGAGCATACTCGGCATTTCAGCAGTGCCCTCGTGCGCCCAGAAGAACATTACAGGGATGGTAAAGATTGCGCCGGAAGCGATAGAACCGCCGGCAGACGATATTGACTGGACAATATTGTTTTCAAGAATTGAATTTCTCCTTAACAGTCCGCGTATAACGCCCATTGAGATAACTGCCGCCGGAATTGAGGAGGATATTGTCGTTCCCAGCCTCAGACCGAGATAAGCGTTGGCTGCGCCGAATACAACAGCCAAAAACATTCCGAGAACTATGGCTGTTAAGGTGAGTTCCGCTTTGTTCTCCTCCGCAGGTATGTAGGGTTTGAATTCTTCGCTCATGAGTACGTCTCCTTAAATGTTATAAATATTATAGGTCATATATAATTGTATTAATCTGTCCATGGTGTCGGAACAAAAAGTCTGCTGAAATAATTAAGCGCAAAACGGTCGGTCATACCCGAAACAAAGTCAATCGTCTCCTGCGGCGCACGTCCGTTCTGTATTTCATGCTTGAAAATCGCGGTAAGCACGTATTCTACGCGCGAATCTTCTTTAACTGCCGTCGGACAGCGGTACACGTTGTCATAGAGATATCTGCGCAGAAATTCTATATGACCGAGCATCTCATCGCTGAATTTCAACTCTTTTTCAGTGCTGTTTTCAAGCAGATTCATAATCAGTCTGTTTATCCTCTGCGAATGTGTCAATCCAATGCCCTGCAGAATTTCAGACGGGAGGTCAGCTTCGGTAAAAAAGCCTGCGCGAAGCGCATCGTCAAGGTCATGGTTAACGTATGCTATTGAATCGGATATGCGCACCACCCACGCTTCCATGGTTGTCGGTTTATCCAGATTGTAGCCGAGGCGTACGTCAACCTGCCCTTTTGAGTGCTGTATTATTCCCATACGGACTTCCCACGTGAGGTTCAGTCCTTCTCCGTTTTTTTCAATGTTATCGACAACTCTCAGGCTTTGCGCCGCGTGGTGAAAGCCTCCGAGGCCGTGTTCTTTTGCAAGCTTGTCAAGGACTCTTTCTCCAACGTGTCCGAACGGCGTGTGCCCGAGGTCATGTCCCAGCGCTATTGCTTCAGCAAGGTCTTCATTGAGCCTCATTGCACGTGCTATTGTGCGGGCAATCTGCGTAACCTCAAGCGTGTGGGTCAGGCGCGTGCGGTAATGATCGCCTTCGGGAAGCAGAAGAACCTGTGTTTTGTATTTCAGTCTGCGGAACGATTTGCTGTGTATAATTCTGTCCCTGTCTCTTTGAAAACAGGTTCTGACAGTACATTCAGGCTCGGCTTTTTCCCTGCCTCTGGAATTTACGGAAAGGCACGCAGAAGCGGAAAGCGTCTGTTTCTCTATTTCTTCCTGATGTTCTCTCGGGTTCATATTTTTTCCTCCCGCTCAAAACAATAACGGCGGAGTTTTCCTCCGCCGTTATTATACCTTTTCAGCGTTAAATTTGCACGGTTTATTTCAGCAGACTGAAATCCCCGATAAGCATAAAGAAGCTCTGGCTCTTTGCGAGAAGCGCAAGTCTGTTCGCGCGGATTTCAGAATCTTTGTCCATAACGAGCACGTCTTCAAAGAACTTGGCGATGACAGGGGCAAGCTGTGCGAGAGTTGCCGCCAGTTTTTCCCAGTCGCAGGCTTTGATAGCCTGTTCGGCGGGCACGGTAAGCTCGTCAAGCGCTTTTGCGAAAGCTTTTTCCGCGTCCGCGACAAGCTTGCCGCTGTTGATTTCTGCCGGAATATTTTCACTTTCAGCTTTGGCGAGGATGTTTTTAACGCGGACGGCGGCGGTGATGAGTTCTGCGAACCATTCTTCGCCCGCAAACTTCTGCAGGGTTTCTGCCATAGCGTATGCCTGAAGCGGACGTTCAGCGATTGTCTGGAGCGCGAGAACAACTGCCTCGTGGCTGAGTCCTTTTTCCTTGAACTGAACCTGCAGACGCTGATACAGGAAATCGTTGATTTTAGCAAGCGTTTCGTCTGAAAGTCCGAGAGGTTTCGCTGCTTCTGCCATGAGTTCTTTTACGTTAATGTCGAGTTTAAGCCCGAGTATTATTTCGTTTATGCAGCGTGCGGCGCGGCGGAGTCCGTACGGGTCCTGTGACGAGGTCGGTTCAAGTCCTATTTTGAAAATAGCGGCGATGGTATCGGCACGCTCAGCAAGTCCGAGTACAGCCCCTATAATGCCCGACGGCAGCGCGTCGCCGGCAAAAACAGGCAGATACTGCTCGTAAAGCGCGTTTGCGACAGCTTCCTTCTCCCCTGCTTTTTTGGCGTATTCCCTTGCCATAACGCCCTGTACTTCTGCGAATTCGTACACCATGCTTGAAACAACGTCGAACTTTGCAAGCGTTGCGGCGCGGGCAACGTCTTCCTTAACGTCGTCCCTGCCGAGGATTGAAGCGAGTTTAACGGCAAGCTCTTTGACGCGCGAAACCTTGTCGTAGACCGAACCGAGCTGCACCTGATAGGTAACGTTTTTAAGTTCGTCAGCCATTGCGTCAATTGATTTCTGCAAATCTTCTTTCCAGAAGAAGGCAGCGTCATAAAGGCGGGCTCTCAAAACTCTTTCGTTGCCCTCGCGGACTACGTTCATATCCTTTGCTTTGTTGTTGCTTACGCCGATGAAGTACGGCATAAGCTTTCCCGCTTTGTCATGCACAGGGAAATAACGCTGGTTCTTAGCCATTGTCAGAATAAGAACCTCCTGCGGTATTTCGAGGAATGACTTGTCAAAACTGCCGTAGAACGGTACGGGATATTCGTTGATGAACACGTTCTCCTCAAGAAGGTCAGGGTCAATTTCAACCTTGGCGCCGAGTTCTTTCTCTATCTCCGCAATGCCTGAAAGTATCATTTCCCTGCGTTTTTCAGGATTGGTAACGACAAAATTGTCTTCCATAGCCTTTGCATAATCATCAGCAGAGGAAAGCTCTATTTCGCCTGAACCCATGAAACGGTGGCCGCAGGTTGTTCTTCCGCTTGCGATCTTTCCGAACGTTACGGGCACTGTTTCGCTGCCGAAAAGCGCTGTCAGCCAGCGCACCGGACGCGCAAAACGCACCGTAGGGTCAGCCCAGTACATGCTCTTGCCGAAGGAAAGCTTGTTTATGACGTTTGTAAGCAGCGAAGGCAGTATATCCTCCGTCTTCTGTCCCTTTGTGCTGACCTCGGCGAAAAGATATTCAACACCGTTGACGTCCTGTCTGCTGAGCTCTGCCACTGTGAGGCCTTTTCCGCGCGCAAAGCCTTCCGCGGCTTTCGTGGGATTTCCGTCAGCGTCAAAAGCAAACTTGGCTGCAGGGCCTCTGAAACTCTCAACGCTGTCCTGCTGTGCTTCTTCAACGTCTTTTACGAAAAGCACAAGACGGCGCGGCGTACACTCAGCGCTGATTTCTCCGCAGTCTATATGCAGCGACGAAAACTCCTCCGCCGCGTATGTCCTGAGGTCTTCAAGCGCCTTAGGCATAAAACGGGCAGGAATTTCTTCGGTTCCTATCTCAAAAAGCAGATCCTTAACAGACATTACTGCTCTCCCCCTTCCGTTTCAAAAGCGGGCGTGCCGAATTTTCCGTTGAGCGGCCAGCCCATTTCCCTGCGCTGCTTCAAATATGCTTTGCAGCAGGCGCTTGCTATCGCGCGAACGCGTCCGATATATCCGGTGCGCTCCGTAACGCTTATGGCGTTGCGCGCGTCAAGCAGATTGAAAGAATGCGAGCATTTGAGAACGTAGTCGTAAGCGGGAAGCACAAGACCTTTTTCAAGAATGTGCTTTGCTTCGGCTTCGTACATGTTAAAAAGCTTGAAAAGCATATCTGTATCGGCAATTTCAAAATTGTAGGCAGAATGTTCGACTTCGCCCTTGTGGTGCACGTCGCCGTACTTAACGTCGCCCACCCAGCTGAGGTCGTAAACGTTCTCAACCTTCTGAACGAACATCGCTATACGCTCAAGTCCGTAAGTGATTTCGGAAGGAACTATATCCATATCAATTGAGCCCATCTGCTGGAAATAGGTGAACTGCGTTACTTCCATACCGTCGAGCCAAACCTCCCAGCCGAGTCCCCATGCGCCCGTCGTCGGGTTTTCCCAGTCGTCCTCGACAAAGCGTATGTCATGCTCCGCAGGGTCAATGCCGAGCGCTTTCAGACTGTTGATGTAAAGTTCCTGAATATTGTCCGGCGCAGGCTGGATAATAACCTGATACTGATAATAGTGTTGCAGTCTGTTCGGGTTCTCCCCGTAGCGTCCGTCCGTAGGACGCCTTGAAGGTTCAACGTACGCAACGCGCCACGGTTCTGGACCGAGAACGCGCAGAGTCGTCGCAGGGTTCATTGTACCCGCGCCCTTCTCCATATCGTACGGTTGCTGGATAATGCAGCCCTGCGATGCCCAATAGGCATTCAACCGCAATATAATTTCCTGAAAATCCACTGTATATGCCCCCTTCGGCTTAATTACACTCAAACAGCCACAAAGACAGAGCGTCACCCGACAGAAACAACGCAACGCGTCTGCCGGATAATTTTACAAAAAATGCTTGAATATTTCAACCGCGGCAGCGAAAATTCGGAAAACACAAATAAAATGGTTGTCGGCTGCTGTCCGTTTGTATAATTACCAATTATCAAATGTCAAATAAAAATACAAGAAACTTTACAGACACACTTAGAACCGCGGATTAGTACCCCAGTCCGGCGAAAAACGATTTAAGGTATCTGCCGTATTCTTCAAAAATTTCAAATTCTGAATTGTCCGCTCCTGCTCTGCCTTTTGCCCATTCGGCAAATTTTTCCTGCGGAAGCATGGCTGCCGCCTGAAGTTCCGCAAGCTGCACGGCGCTGATTTTGTGCCCTGCGGCAGCGCATTTCTCACACAAAAGCCCGTCGTGCGCGGCAAAAGCATTGTTCAGCGGAGCCGAGCAGCTGACGCAGTTTGTGAGCGACGGCGCAAGTCCGAGATATTTCAGCAAACGCCATATAAACCTGAATTTTACCGTTTCAGCCGGACAGCCGCTGTTAAGCAGCAGCATACAGCTCCAAAGCAGATTTAAAGCCTTGTCGTTTTCGTGTTCCTGATAAATTGTCTGCGAGATAAGCCGGTAAAGACTGACTGCAGTTGTCAGTTTTTTGGGACTGCTCCGCACGTTGAGAAAATCTTCTTTTATTTCGGCGCTTTTAACGTAAAAACGACCGGGGCTTTTGTACAGCTCATAACTGCCCCACACCATAGGCTCGCCCGCCCCTGCGAAACGGCTTTTGCTTCCTGAGGGCGCCGAAACCCACATTATTCCGTAACCTTTCAGAAAAAGCAGAAGGGACTGGGAATTTTTCAGCCCCTCTTTCCGTTTGAGAACGGTGCCGCTTGCTGTGTAATAGCCCTGTTTGAGCAGTTCGCTTTCTTTAGCGTCAGGTATCAAAAGCTGTACCCCAGACGCCTGAGTTCGTCTTCGGATTTTCTCCAGTTCGGTTTTACTTTTACCCAAAGCTGTAAAAAGACGGGACAGCCCGTGCGTTCTTCAAGTTCTTTTCTGGCGGCGGAGCCGATTTCTTTGAGTTTGCCGCCCTGTCGTCCGATTATTATTCCCTTCTGTCCGGCACGGTCAACAATGATTGTCGCTGATATCCGTGCGGTTTTGAACTTCGGGAATTCGTCCGGCGTTTTGTATTCGTCAATGACGACCGCAACGCTGTGTGGAACCTCTTCGTCCGTCAGCCTGAACACTTTTTCGCGTATAACCTCTGCCGCAAGAAATTTCTCGGTTGAGTCCATGAGCATGTCAGGCGGATATACCGGATCCTGCACGGGAAGCACTTTGGCTATTTCGTCTGCCAAAAGCGTCAGGTTTTCGCCTGTCGCAGCCGAAACAGGTATGATTGCGGACGGTTTCAGCGCTTTTTCGTATATTTCGGCAGTTTTTTTGTAAAGCTCTGTTTTGTCCAGCAGATCTGTCTTGTTCAGAGCCATAACGACCGGAATATTTATCTGCGCTAACATATCGGCTATCATTTTTTCTTTGGAGCCTATTGTCCTGTCGCCGGCTTCAACGACAAAACAAACGGCATCAACGCACATAAGGGATTCCGTGATTTCGTGCAGCATAAATTCCCCGAGGGCGTGCTTCGGAATATGCATGCCGGGGGTATCAACAAAAATTATCTGTTTTGTATCGTCAGTGAGAATACAGCGCACAGCGTTTCGCGTTGTCTGCGCTTTCGGCGAAACTGCGGCGACTTTTTCCCTGAGCAGCGCGTTTATGAGCGAGGATTTTCCGACGTTGGGACGTCCGAGCAGGGCAATAAAGCCGCAGTGTACAGGTTTGTTCGTCATTGTTTCAGTTCCTTCATAAGCTGTTCAACAAGCCCGTCCTGAAGCTCCCACATTTCTTTCCTGCGTTCTTCCGTGTCGTGGTCGAAGCCTGTCAGGTGAAGCATTGCGTGAAATATTACGAGAGCAAGCTCTTCGGCGGGCTGTTTGCTGTTTTCAGCAGCATTGGATATTACAACCTCAGGACAGACAAGCACATCGCCAAGCGGCAGTTCCTGCCAGTCTTCCGGAGGTATATACAGCCCCTCTTCGTTTTCCCAGAGAGGAAACGAGAGGACGTCCGTAGGCGCGTCCACTTCCCTGTAACGGAAATTGACGGCACGCATTTCTTCTTTGTCCGCAAAGGTGAGGGCAAAGGATATTTCAGAGGTGTGTTCCGGAACGAGTTTCAGCTCTTCAAGCTTTGCCTGCCCCAGTTTTTCAACTGCCGAAATAAATCCGTGTGTATCTTTTATGCCGAAATTTTCGGGAAAACTGTTCTTCTGTACGTTAATCTTCATCAGCCGCGCTGCCTTTTTCGTCCTTGATTTTCTGTACGATGTCCTCTATTTCTGACACTTCGCGCGAATGATATATAGAAACCAGTACAGAGGTGAACGTATCTTTTATAATCTGCATTTCCCTGAGTGTAAATTCCGCGTTGTCGAGCTGTCCTTCGTCAATTTTCGAGCGTACGACCGATTCGACGATAGAGCGGATTTCCTCTTCGGTTTCAAACGGTTTGTTGCGTGCTTTCAGCGCCGCTTCCACAGAGTCTGCAAGCATTACAAGCGCAGTTTCCATGGACTGCGGCTTGGGACCCGGGTAGGTGAACTGAGGAAGAATTACATCCTCGCCGAGCGCGGCAGCCTTGTTGTAGAAATATTTCATTACGGTTGTCCCGTGGTGCTCCGCTATAAAGCGGCAGAGAGACTTGGGAAGTCTGCTGGCTGAGGCTATTTCCAGACCTTCCCTGACGTGCGATATGATAATCTGCGCGGACAGAACAGGCTGCAGATTGTCGTGCAGGTTTTCTCCGTTAAGCTGATTTTCGATAAAATACCGCGGATTTTTGAGTTTGCCTATATCGTGATAATAGGCTCCCGCCCTGATAAGGGCGCCGTTAAGCTTAAGCTTGTCAGCCGCCGCAAGGGCGAGATTTCCTGTCATAAGCGTGTGATGATAGGTACCGGGCGCTTCAAGCTGAAGTCTTTTAAGCAGGGGCTGAGACTGGTCGCAGAGTTCAAGCAGGCGCAGCGAAGATATTACGTCGAACACGGTTTCCCATATCGGAAGCAGGGCAATTACAAGAGTGCTCCATACGGCTGAAAACATGAACAGGTTGACCGTCTGTTTGTAGTTTAAGGGCATTCCTGCGCCCCAGTTTACAAAGAGTGTGATAATTCCGAGAAGAATACCCAAAAGGAAAAGTCTTTTCCAAATTGAGCCTCTCCTGCCCGGATAATCGATAAACATAATCCTGCCTATGCCTGCCGAGAAAAGAGCCAGCAGGAAACCGAGAGCAACAAGCGTCTGGTTGTTGTTGAAGGCTATAAGAACGCTTATGGTGCCGCCGCCGAGTATCAGGTGGTAGGAAAGCGATACTGGAAGCGTCAGACAGAGCCATCCGGTCAAGCCCAATACAGCCATTGCGTAGCCGCCGTTCAGGCGGGCGAAAACTGTTTCAAGCAGCCAGGTCAGGACAAGAACCGCAGCGGTGTACATCCATTCAGACTGCGTCAGTCTCTGTCTCAGTCCGTTTTCTATCCATACCGGCCAGATGCTCCATACTGCTATTATCAGCAGCACGAAAATTATCTGATGTATCGGGAAAGATGCGGAAGAATAGCCCTGTGCACGCAGAATCGAGGCGTTTTGCTTTGTAACTATCTGCCCTTTCTGCACAAGCACCGCGCCGGGCTGGATATTTCTGACAACAGCGGGAATGTGAGACGCTATGTCGCTTTTCAGGCGTTCCGTCATTTCGCTGTCGTGCAGAACGTACGGGCTCAGCAGCGAGTTGAGTATCTGATAAATAACGTTTTTGTCTGCCTGAGACAGCTGAACCGATTTCAGTTCGTGCCATATCATTGCAGACTGTTCGTCTGCGTCCTCTGCGCGGGAGCCTATCTCTCTTCCGAGTCTCAGGACTTCTTTTGTAATGCTGCGTCTTGAAGCCGCCGGCAGGGATTTGAAAAGCTCCGCGAGTTCTTCGCTCAAAATTCCGGAATAGCTGCCTGTTTTGAAAGCCGTAAGATTACGGGTGACTGTCGAGGCCTTCTTCTCGTCCTTCGCGACCACGTCAACTATGCGCGAAGCGGCACGCTCGCGCAGTTCTTTTGTGGCTTCCCTGTCTTCGTAAACAGCCGAACTGATTGCAAAATAGGTTTTGGGCGAAGGATAGCCCGTCCTGTAATTTGTTTTGCGCTCGAACAGATACCAGTTTCCGGTTATAAGAAGAAACGCGGATACAAGGAGAATTATCCTGAAAAGCATATAATGCCTGCGCTCTTTGGCAAACAAACTCCGGAAAGATAGCTGCTCCCGGATTAGTTTAAGCGTTCTGCTGTCTTCTTCTCTCGTCATATTCCTCATACGCCTTTACGATGCGCTGCACTATCTCGTGACGTACAACGTCGCTGTTTGTAAGATTTACGAAGGCTATGCCTTCAATGTCTTTCAGAATGTCGCGTATAATCCTGAGCCCTGATTCCTTGTTGCCCGGAAGGTCAACCTGAGTAATGTCTCCGGTGATTACCGCCTTTGATCCGAAGCCGAGGCGGGTAAGGAACATTTTCATCTGTTCCGGAGTAGTATTCTGTGCCTCGTCAAGAATGATGAAGCTGTCGTCAAGGGTTCTGCCTCTCATGTAGGCAAGCGGCGCAAGCTCTATTACCCCTTTTTCAAAATATCGGTTGAATTTTTCAGCCGGTATCAGATTGTAAAAAGCGTCGTAAATCGGGCGCAGATACGGCTCAACCTTGTCATTCAAACCGCCCGGAAGATAACCGAGTTTCTCTCCCGCTTCAACGACGGGACGGACAAGTATAAGCCTGTTGACTTTGCCGGATTTAAGAAACGCAACTGCCTGCGCAACCGCAAGATAGGTTTTACCCGTCCCCGCCGGACCTATCGCGAAGGTGATGTCGTTCTCCCTTATTGCGGAAATATATTCCTTCTGCCCGTTTGTGTAGGGACGTATGGGCTTACCCTTGTTGCTTACGCATATAACGTCGTCGTAAAGCGAGCGCAGATTAATGCGCTCCCCCTTGCCTATCTGATGCAGTCCGTAGCGGATTTCTGCGCTGCTGAGCTTCTGTCCGTTCAGCGTAAGCTCCGCGAACTGCGTAAGCAGGTCTTCGATGCGCGTTGTGAGTTCCTTGTCGTCCCCGCGTATTTCAAGCGAATCACCGCGGGCAAAAATTTTGACAGGAAAGCTCTGCTCCACCATGCGCAAAATTTCCTCGCGCGAGGCAAGCAGCTGCACTATCGATTCGTTATGCGAAAGCAGGGGCGTAAGTTCCTTGTCCATTGCAGTTACGCGCGGCGTACTTCTTTGACCTCCGGTACGTCTTCCATAATAACCGCTTCGACCGTCATGCGGAGCGTTTCCTGTGCATACGGGCACGTGCCGCAGGCGCCGATAAGCGATACTGTGAGAATTCCTGTTTCTTCGTCAAAATTCTCAAAGGTTACGTCTCCGCCGTGTGTCTGAAGCGCCGGAGTTATTTTTTCGTCGATTACTTTCTGGATTTTTTCTTCGGTTGTCATTTTTGTCTCTCCTTTTAGTGTCCTGCGCCGTTACTGTTCAGCGCATAGTTTCTTTTTTGCCGCTTTCCATAAATTATCCAGTTCTTCGAGACTGAAATCATCCCAATTTTTACCGCTTTCCTGCACCGCTTTTTCTACGAGCCTGAAACGTCCGGCAAATTTGTCAGTCGCTTGGTGCAGCGCGATTTCGGGGTCTGTCTTGAGGTGTCTTGCAAGATTGGTGACGATGAAAAGCACGTCGCCGATTTCGTCCGCAATTGCTTCCCTGTTTCCTGAGGCTATAGCTTCTTTAACCTCGGCAACCTCTTCGTCCACCTTGGCAAGCACGTCCTCTATATGATTTTTCGGCCAGTCGAAGCCTACCTTGGCAGCACGTTCCTGTATTCTGAAAGACCGAAGCAGTGCGGGAAGTGCCCTTGGAACTCCGGCGATGACGGAATCGTCCTTTTTCTTTTCTTTGCGCTCCGTTGACTTTATCTTTTCCCAGTTTTTGAGCACGTCGTCGCTGTTTTCAA
This sequence comes from Candidatus Equadaptatus faecalis, assembly GCA_018065065.1. Classification (NCBI taxonomy): domain Bacteria; kingdom Thermotogati; phylum Synergistota; class Synergistia; order Synergistales; family Synergistaceae; genus Candidatus Equadaptatus; species Candidatus Equadaptatus faecalis. The sequence continues at coordinate 17,838 of JAGHTZ010000052.1, forward strand.
CGGATACGCCGCCGAAAACGTGAGGATGTCTGCGCACAAGCTTGCTGCTTATGTAATTCATAACGTCGCACACGTCAAAATCCCCGCGCTCCTCGGCTATCGCCGACACAAAAACTACCTGAAGCAAAAGGTCGCCGCATTCTTCGGTCATATTGTCCAGATCGCCGCTCTCTATTGCTTCAACAAGCTCGTACGCCTCTTCTATAATGTAACGCCTGAGCGAAAGATAATCCTGCTCTCTGTCCCACGGGCAGCCTCCGGGCGCACGCAGTCTTTTCATAATGTCGAGCAGTCTGTTGAACTCTTCCGCGTTTCTTGCCTTATCGCTCATCGTCCCGACCTCCTTACGCTATTGTAGCAGATTTGGCGCGTTTTGTTTCATTTATTGCAGAGTACAGTTCATTTATTCCGCGGAAGCCTCCGTGCCCGTAGACAGAACCGTCCGCTTTCACAAACCACCCGACGGGAAGCTTCAGTTCGGTGCGTATTGCCGAAATGTCTCCGTACAGGCAGCATTCGTCCCTGTTAATTGTTATTTTGTCTATGCCGTACGCGGCAAGCTCAGCCCTTACGGCGTTAAGCTTAAGAAGCATATCAACCCCTGCGGGAATTCTGCCGAAGCGGTCTTCTGTTTCAGCGCGAAGTTCAAGTTCTTCCGCAAGCGAATTTAGCTTCAGCATACGCCTGTAAAAAGCCACTCGCAGATTTTCCTGCGGCAGATATTCAGGCGGTACAGTCAGGGGAAACGCAATCTGAACGTCCGCGTAATGCTTTGTTTCCCCCTTAAGTCTGGCGATTTCTTCCGAAAGCATGTCGCAGTATTTATGATAACCGACTTTCATGCCGTGCCCGTGCTGTGCCGTGCCTATCACGTCTCCGCTGCCGCGCAGCTGAAGGTCGGTCTGCGCCAGTCTGTAGCCTGCGCCGAGCTCGTCCAGTTCGGCTATCGCGTCAAGCCTTTCTTCTGCCTCACGGGAAAGCTTAACGTCCTCGGGATAGAAAAGAAACGCGTAAGCCTGTTCCTCCCTGCGTCCCACACGGCCCCGCAGCTGATACATCTGCGCAATTCCAAGCTCGTGGGCATCGTCAACTATCATAGTGTTCGCCGACGGAATGTCCAGCCCGCTTTCGACTATTGTCGTGCAGAGCAGAATATCTATTTCGCCGCGCGTAAATTTATCCATAATGCTTTCAAGCTCCGCTTCCGAAGTTCTGCTGTGAGCTACGGCGATGTTCAGCTTCGGGAAGAGCCGTTTAAGCATAACAGCCCGTTCCTGAATATCCTTTATCCTGTTGTGAATGAAAAATATCTGTCCGCCCCTGTTTTTTTCGCGGTACACAGCGCTTTTCAGCAGTTCCTCCGACCAGCGGCGGACAACCGTGATAACAGGCAGTCTTTTCTGCGGCGGCGTTTCAAGCAGCGATATGTCGCGCAGGCCGCTCAGAGAAAGCGACAGGGAGCGCGGAATAGGGGTTGCGGAAAGCATCAGCACGTCAACGCCAGGGGTAAGTTTCTTCAGCTTTTCCTTGTGAAGAACGCCGAAACGGTGTTCTTCGTCCACTATAAGCAGTCCAAGGTTTTTGAAGGTTACGTCGCTGCTCAGCAGCCTGTGGGTGCCTATAAGTATGTCAACCCTGCCGTCCGCAAGGTCCTTGAGAATCTGTTCCTGTTTTTTTGCGGGCACAAATCTTGAAATTACTTCAACTCGTACCGGAAGCGAGGCAAAACGCGACACAAACGTCTGGTAATGCTGACTTGCGAGCAGAGTCGTAGGGACAAGCAGCGCCGTCTGTTTTCCGCAGAAAGCCGCCTCCCCCGCCGCACGCAGGGCTATTTCCGTTTTACCGAAGCCGACGTCGCCTACGAGCAGCCTGTCCATAGGCGCTGCCGACTCCATATCGCTGATTACGTCGTTTATTGCTTTAAGCTGGTCAGCGGTTTCCGTATAGCTGAAACCGTCCTCCAGCTCCTTCATCAGGTCTCTGTGAGACTCAAATTTATAACCGCTGCTCAGTTCGCGCTTTGCGTAAATTTCAGACAAATCCTTGGCAGCCTGTGCAGCCGCCTCACGCGCTTCCTCAGCAGATTTTCTCCAGCGCGTTCCGCGCAGCGTATCGGCAGCAGGTTCTTCTCCCGGGTACGGAACGTACGGTGAAATTTTGTAAAACTGCATCAAAGGCACAAGAAGCCTCTGTTCGTTTGCGAAATTCAGCGCAATGTATTCCTGAAGCCCCGACGGCGTTTCCACGAGCTGACTTCCGGCATAGTGCGCCAGTCCGTAATCCTCGTGCGTAACCCACTGTCCCGGACGCAAGGTCTCGCCCCAGTCCTTAGGCGCTCTTTTTTCTGCGCCTCCGGCGCGGATTGACATTCCTGACAGCTCAACGTCCGTGATAACGGCGGTTTTGCTGCTACGGTCTACGAAACCGCCCGACAGCAGACCTCTCTGCGTCTGGTAACCGCACTTTTCAGCCCAGTTTATATTTGCTTCGGTATCTGAAACGGCGGTTATTTTAAAACCTTCTTCGGCAAGATTTGAGCAGAATGCGTTCAGTTCAACTGTCTTTCCCCTGAAATAAGGAAACGCCGCGGCGTCAAGGCGCACGTCTGCTTTGTCAATATCTCGCACCGCGCGAAGCTGTCCGTATTTTGACAGACAATGCCTGACGTCCTGCCAGAGAGGCCAGTCCGAAATGTCCATGCCTGCGTCCGCTGCCAGATTATTCCTGAGCCACTCGTCGTTTTCGGCGGCGGAATCAAGCGCGGCGGGGTCAAAATATATTACCTTCATATTTGCGGGAAACATCTCGTAAAACTTCGCGGAAGCGCTGCCGTTAAGCCCCTGCAAAGCTGCGGACGACACTGTTCCGAGACTTTTCTGTGTGTCGGACACAAAGCGCCTCATACTTTCAATTTCGTCGTCAAAAAATTCAATGCGCAGCGGATAACTGTCTGACGGGCTGAAAACGTCAACAATACTGCCCCGCAGTGCAAACTGCCCGGGCGACCACACAAGGTCACAGCGTTCGTAGCCTTTACCTTCAAGCCACGCCACAAGCTGCTGCCTGTCAACGGTTTCGCCGCAGGCAAGCTCGAAATTGTCCCCGCCGAGCAGAAACGGCGCGGTAAGGGCTGACGGCGTTGAAACAAGCACGTCTGCCGCCCCGCTCTTAAAACGCGACATAACGGAGCCTCTTTTGGCGCTTGAAGCGCTGTTCTGCGCGTCTTCACCGGTAAACGCGAACTCGGGAAGCAGCTCCGGATTTTTGAACAGTTTCAGCTCTTTTGCGTCGCAGACAAAATCCCTTGCCCTCCGTGAGTCCGGAAAAAGCACAAGCAGAGGCGCGTCAGCGTCTCTGCAAATCCAGCAGCGCAAAGCTCCTTCCGAGGGAATATGCACTGCCGCGCTGACGTTCCACAGCCGCGGGTCAGCGGAAAATATGGTGGAAAAATTCAAAATACTGCCGTAAGCCATAAACTTGAGAAATAAATCAGTTGTCTAAAAACTCTTCTTCAAAAGAAATGCCGTTAATTCTGTTCATTGCGTTCTGCACGTCGCCCTTTATCCAAAGCTCGACAGCGCTCCACGCGGCGTCGTTAAGCTTGTCGTAAATCTCGCGCTGTTTTTTCGGAATTGTTCCGAGTACCCATTCCGCCATATCTCCCCCGTTTTTCGGCATGCCTATGCCGACGCGGAGACGCGGAATTTCAAGCGTATTCAAGGCGGCGATTATGGATTTCATTCCGTTCTGTCCGCCTGCGCTGCCCTTTTCTCTCATTCTCAGCTTCCCGACCGGCAGAGACGCGTCGTCAAAAATCACCAGAACGTCCTGCGGTTCTACATTCTGATAATTTACAGCTTCAAGCACGGAAAGACCGCTGAGATTCATATAGGTGTGAGGCTTCAGAAAAGACAGCCTTTCACCGAGGTGAAGCACAGGTCCCCAGAAATCGCCGCGAAATTTATTCTGAGGCGCTGAAAGCGAAAGGCGCGACAGAAATCCGTCAAGCATCAGCCAGCCGGAATTATGCCGCGTCCATGCATACTCAACCCCGGGATTGCCCAGTCCGACGATGAGCTTCATATTTAGTCAGAGTCCTGTAAAATAAGGACTATTCCTCTTCCTTCTTGCCCTTGGCTACTACTTCTACTTCCTTGGGTTCTTCCGTTTCTTCTTCAGCCGCTACCATTGATTTCGGCGTTACGATATGGAAGATAAGCTGTTCAGAATCGGTAATAAAGGTAACGCCTTCGGGAACCTGAAGATCCTTGACAAATACTTCCGCGCCGAGTTCGAGCTCTGCGAGGTCAACGATAATATCTTCGGGAATGTTCGCGGGTTCGACTTCGATTTCAACGTTACGTGCCGCTGTTTCAAGTACGCCGCCTTCTTTGATGCCTTTGCAAACGTCTTTGTTGATTGCCTTTACAGGAATTTCAACCTTGATTTTGTGTCCGGCTATAACTTCGTAGAAGTCGATGTGACGAAGCTGCTGTGTAAGCGGATGACGCTGAATGTCTCTGAGAAGAGCCTGATGTGAGCTTCCGTCTTCCATAACGAGGGTGACGACCGTTGTTTCGTGGAACGGGCTGTTCGCTATTACCGAGATTGCTTTTGCGTCAACCGTTCCGGCGAGTCCCTCTTTGAAATCCGGTCCGTAAAGCACTACAGGAAGAGCGTTTTTGGAACGGATTTTTCTGCAGACGCCTTTGCCGGTTGCAGTTCTCTTCGTAAAGTCAAATTTCTGGTTCATTTTTCTTTTAGCTGCCATAATTGTTTCCTCCTAAAATAATTTGCTTTTTAATTTATTCTAACGGAACAGAATACTTACGGATTCTTCCGAATGAACTCTTCTGATTACCTCCGCAAACAGAGGGGCGATTGAGAGAACCTCAATCTTGTCAAGCTTCTTCTCCTCAGGAAGCGGAATGGTGTCCGTAATTATAAGTTCCTTCAGCACTGATTCGCGGATACGGTCAATAGCCGGTCCGGAGAGAACGCCGTGCGTTGCGCAGGCATAGACTTCCGTCGCGCCTCTCTCTTTAATGGCTGCCGCCGCTTTGCACATTGTGCCCGCCGTGTCTATTATATCATCAACGAGGACGGCTGTCTTTCCCTTAACGTCTCCGATAATGTCCATTACCTCGCAAAGGTTCGCGATTTCGTGTGAACGGCGTTTGTCAACGATCGCAAGTTCGGTGTTGTGACCGAGCTGTGTCGCGAATTTTCTGGCTCTTGCAACTCCTCCGATGTCCGGAGAAACAACGATGAGATTGCCTTCTTCAACCTGTTTTTTAAGAGTGTTGCAGAAATAAGAAGCAAGGAGAGGAATTCCGGTGAGGTGGTCAACGGGAATGTCAAAGAAGCCCTGAATCTGGCCTGCATGGAGATCTGCCGATATAACCCTGTCCGCTCCGGCTTTCTGAATAAGATTTGCCATAAGCTTCGCCGTGATCGGTTCGCGTGCGCGGGTTTTTCTGTCCTGACGCGCATAGCCGAAATACGGCATTACGACGTTAATTCTGTAGGCTGACGCTCTTCTGAGCGCATCGATCATGATAAAAAGCTCCATAAGGCGCTCGTTGGCAGGCTCGCAGGTGGGCTGTACGATGTAAACGTCGGTGCCTCTTACGCTCTCCTCAACGGAAACGCCAATTTCCTGATCTGAAAATCTGAAAAGTTTTGATGCTGAAACAGGTATCCCCAAACTCACGCACACGCTGTCTGCAAAAGCTTTGTGCGCGGAACCCGAGAACACCTTAATTGCCCGTGTCTGGTCAGCCATTACTTGTTTCCTCCCTTGTTTTTCCATGCGTTTTCCAAACGGGATCTCCATCCCGTAATATTTTTCTGGCGGGCTCTTCCTACCCCGAGGGCCTCGTCAGGAATATCCTCTGTAATAACCGAACCGGCAGCCGTTGAAACCTTGTTCCCTATAACCACTGGGGCGACAATCATCGTGTCGCTGCCTATCAGGCAGTTGCTGCCTATCGTTGTCGGACTCTTGTCATGTCCGTCATAATTGCACGTAATCGTGCCCGCGCCTATATTTGTATTCTCTCCTATTTCAGCGTCGCCTATGTAGGAAAGGTGCGGCACCTTGGCGCCGGACGAAACGTGGCTGTTCTTAATCTCAACGTAGCGTCCCGCAAGCGCCGTATCGTCAAGCCGCGTATTGTTTCTCATAAACACGAAAGGACCCACGCTGCATTTGTTTCCAACGCTGCTGTCGTCCATTCTGACGTTGCCGACGATATTCGTATCGCTGCCGACGGAAGAATTTCTCAACACCGTAAAGCTTCCTATCCTGCTGCCGTGCTCCACCTTGGAAGCGCCGTAAAGCTGCACGAACGGCGCGATAAAAATGTCTTCTTCAAGCTCAACTCTGGGACCGATCCAAATACTGTCAGGATCCGCGCAGCGCACGCCCTTAAGCAGCCAGCCGCGCACTATTCTCCTGCGCATAATCGCGGTCGCCTCCGCAAGCTGCAAGGGATCGTTAATGCCGAGGAAATCCTGCGGATTTTCGGCTTTTATCGCGTTAAGACTGCCTCCGTCGCCTTCTATAAGCGAAAGCGCGTCAGGGAGATAATACTCCTTCTGATTATTCTCGCAGCCTATTTTGTCAATAACGGCGGACAGCGCCTTTGTGCTGAAAATATACATTCCGCTGTTGACCTCTCTGCACAGCTTCTGCTTTTCGTCGGCATCCTTTTCTTCAACAATGCTGATAGAGCTTCCGCTGCGTATAACGCGTCCGTAGCCCTTGGGATTGTCAAGCTCAAAACTCAGAAAACTGCACTTGTCGTCCGACGAAACGTGTTCGTTGACAAACTTCAGCAGAGTGTCGGCAGTGATAAGAGGCGTGTCGCCGGTAAGAACCATAACGTTGTCATAGTTCTCCCACCAGCCCTGAGCAAGCTTTGCCGCGTGTCCTGTGCCCAGCTGCTCCTTCTGCCATATAACGTTAACGCCGCTGAAATTTGTATTCAGATACTTCTCCACCTGCATACCGCCGAACCCGACCATAACGGCAATATCCTGATTGTCAAAACCGGCTGTCTTAACCGCGTTCAGAGGATAACTGATAATAGGCTCCTCCATAATCTGCTGGAGAACCTTGGGAGTATTGCTGCGCATACGGGTACCCTTGCCCGCTGCAAGAATTAAAACGCAAATTGACTGATTATTCAGCTGCATACAAGCATCTCCCATACAAAAAACTGGCTGGGGTAGATGGATTCGAACCATCGTAAACGGAGTCAAAGTCCGCCGCCTTAACCTACCTGGGCTATACCCCAGGACACACTTTGAAAAATTATATCAAAAAACGCTGATTTCGCAATATGGAACAGAAAAGAAATATCATTTGCCGTATTCTGCGCAAAATGCGCAAAACTCCGCCGGAATTTCAACCGCCGTAAAAAACGGCACGGGAGAAAAATTTCCGCGCCGTTTTTTGTTATTTTTTCAAGTTTGTAGCATATAGCCTACAGCGTTCTTTTCCGCAGCGCGAGCCCCGCAAGCGCGAGCAACGCCAGCACACCGAACCTGCGTTGCCTTGGCTTACCGCGGCACATAACACAAAAAATTTCGGATTTCTCTAGAGTTTTTTGAAACTCATGTTTTATGCCAAAAACAACTTCTTCGCCTCTTCGTTCGTTGCAGTATTGCCCAGCGACCACATAAGTTTCGTGACAACGGCTTCAAGCGTCATATCCTCTGCCGAAATCGCTCCAAGCCTCTGCGCGAGAACGCCTATATCGTAGACATCAAGGTTCGTTCCGTCATATACGCACTGTGTAATGCATACAACTATGACTCCGGCTTTAAGCGCTCTTTCAAGCGCCGGAAGCAGACTGTTTTCTTTGTTAGGCACTCCGCCTGCGCCAAAACCCTCAATCACAATCGCTCTGTAACCTGCCTGAACGGCAAAATCCAGTACACTGTCCTTTGCTCCGGGGATGAGTTTGTAAACAAAAACTCTGTCGTCAACAGCCGTTTTAGGGGTAAATACAAGCAAATCCTTCTCCTGTGCCGTCCACTGAAAACCGTCGCGCGTTATAAATGCCGCACGAGGCATATTAACACTGGCAAATGCCTCGAATTTCTGTGTATAAAGTTTTTTTGCGCAGCTTCCGTCTATGATGCTGTCGCCAAAAACAAGATAAATTCCCGCATGATTGTCCGAGGCAAGTCTGAAGGCGTTCAGCAGATTGTGTTTCCCGTCAGTCATCGGGTCTTCTATCGGAAGCTGCGCACCAGTAATCGCAACTGGTTTGCGTATTCCTTCAAGCATCCAGCTGAGCGCTGAGGCGGTATATGCCATTGTGTCAGTGCCGTGGGAAATAACGAAACCGTCATATTTTTCATACGCTTCAACTATCGTGTCAGCCATTTCAGTCCAGTGGTGCGGCTGTATATTGCTGCTGTCGAGACTCAGCAGTTCGCGGTATTCAATATCGCACATTCCTTCAAGCTCCGGAATGAGCCGTATCATGGCAGCACCGTCAACCGCGGGGACAAGCCCGTTTTCGCTTTCTTCCGAAGCTATTGTTCCCCCTGTTGAAATAAGAAGTATTTTCTTCATGCTACAGTCACCTTACCTTCTTGAAGCAAGTTTTTCGACCGCTCTGAGAGTTATTTTTGCGTAATTTTCGACTTCTTCTTCGGTAACGCGCGGAATTTTCCAGTGTTTTACATATTCTGCAGATACAACCATTGAAAGCACCGCAGAAATTTTCGGAAGTGTTCCCGCACCGCGCACTTTGTCGTTTACCGAGCCGGACATAAAGGTTACGCCGCCTGCATCTTCGCTTATAAGTTTTGCGATTTCAGCAACGTATTCCGCTTTTCTCGCGCAACAGTCTTCATTCCTGAGTTTTCCCGCAAGTTCCGTGATTTTATCCGCAAACGCTGCCGTTGACCGAGCAAGTGCGCCTTCAGGCATAGGCATGATATTTTTTTCCAGCCGTGCAGGAAGTTCAAGTTCAGAAGCAGAGGCATACAGCGCTTCGCCAAGCTCCGTACTGTCAATTCCTTCTTGAGCGCGAATCATCCATCTGTTTTCGGCAACGCTTTCCGCAAGTACCGGAATAAACGCTTTTGACTCAACGACAGTCGTCAGAACAGCGTCAAGCCCCAATGTTTTCATAAGTTCGCCCTTTTCCGTCCAGTTTGTGTTGCCTTCATAATCCTCATCAGGACCAATACCTCCGTTTGTTCCGTTCACAACCAGCAAAAGCGACACAGGAATATTGTTAATATCAAGTACAATTCCTGCGGAAACGTCATATTTGTTCTCAAATTTTTCCGTTGTAAAAATCAGTCTGTCCTTTGCCGTTTTTTTGAACGAATCAAGCACTGCAAGGGCGCAGGCTCCTTGAAAACATACCGGAAGTTCCGCAGCTCCTTGTCCGTATATTCTGCCGAATACGTCAATAGCGCAGTTCTGCGAATATATTGCGTCCAACCCTTTTGCCGAAGCAATAATTTCCGCTTCGCGCGGCGTAATTCCCCTGCGCGGTGAAAGTGTCGCCCTGCCGCCTTCTTCCGTAACAACCGTTACACTGTTTGCGTCAGCATCGGCAAAGGCTTCGGCAATTTTTGTGCGCGTGGGAACAGCCTGTCTGAGAATGTACGAAGCAACGGCAAATCCGACCGAGTCATCCTGCACAAAACCATTATAGCTATGCACGTGTCCCACTCCGACGTGTCCGACAATTCCGTATAGTCCTTTTTTTTCAGACGACAGTTTTATTTCAGTCAAAAATATCTCCCCTTTGCAAAGAGAAGCGAAGCCGCTGCTTCGCTTCTCTGCCGATTGGCAATAATGATGATTTATTATGCAGAAATTCCTTTTTTTGCGTTGAAAGTATCTCTGTCAAGCGTTCCTAGCACTGCGGTTGTCGTAACCATTCCGACCGTATCGCCGGTAACATTGAGCATTGTGTTAGGCATGTCTATAAGACGATAAATACCCGCGACCCACGGCACTATCGTAAGCGGAAGTCCCATGGATTGCATCATAATTGCAGACATCATAATACCGCCGCCCGGAACTCCAGCTACACCGGCTGCCATAATAATTCCGAGCAGACAGATTACGATAAGCTGACCAATGCCGAAATCAATTCCGAACATTTGCGCGGCAAACACAGCGTAAATGGGCATTTCAGCACAGCATGCCTGCATATTTATCGTTGCCGCAGGAGGCGCGATAAGGTTAACAACTTCTTCGGGAACGCCAGAGCGCTCTTTTGAGCATTTCATCGTCAGCGGAAGCGTCGCGCTTGAACTGCAAGTTGAAAAAGCGAGAATCATCGCAGGGAAAACGTTAATGTAGTGCTGAATCGGGTTGACCTTGGCGACAAGGCAGAGCATAAGCGGAAGAATGATGACAAGAACGATTGCGTAAGCAACGTACTGCGTAAGCAGCATTTTGCCAAGTCCGGTAAGAACTTCCTTGCCGAGTGTACCTGTAACGTCTGCCATAAGGCAGAAAACGCCGACAGGCGCAAATTTCATTACCATTTCGACGACCTTCATCATAATTTCGTTTCCGCAGTTGAAGAAATTCTGAAGTGGCGCTTTTGCGGCGTTGTCATTGCTGAGAAGTGCTATGCCTATGCCAAGGAAAAGCGAGAAAATTATAACCTGAATAATGTTAAAGTTTGCAAAAGCCGCGCCTACGTTGTCAGGCACCCAGTTGACAAGGCTCTGCACAACACTTACACCCTCAGTAGAAAACTTCTCTGCTGCTTCTTCAAGATGAATACCTTCGCCCGGTTTAATAATGTAAGCACAGACAATACCGGTAGCAGCGCAAATAGCGGAAGCGGTGAACCAGAAACCAAGGAACGTGCCGCCGACTTTCTTCAACTTGCTCAGGTCTGCCACACTGGCAACACCCGTAACGATTGAGAAGAAAATAAGCGGGAGAATCGTCATTTTCAGAAGCCTGATAAAAACTGTTCCAAGCGGTCCTGTAAACGCACCCCATGCAGCGTAGCTTGATTTGAAAATCGCGCCGAACGCCGCGCCTATTATCATTGCGATAAGAATTTTTGTTGCTAAACTGAGACTTCTCTTTTCTGCCATAAAACTCAACTCCCCTGTATATATGTTTGTGTAGAGAGAACACCGTTGTAGCGTAGCATATTTTTTTGCCAGTGTCAATATTTGCCCTACAACGTTATTATAGCATTTCTCTGCATTCTCTCTGCCAGCATTTCTCTGCACTTTTTCTAAGCATTTTTGCCGTTTTTTCTGCGTATTTTTGCGGATTTTTCAGTAAGTATTTTTGCGGATTTTCGTGTTTTCGCCCGTTTCGGGCGTCAAAAACGGCGCGAGGAAAATTCCGCGCCGTTGTATTTTGTACTGCTTTTTCAGTTCATTATTTTTTTCTCCTTTCTTGTTTGCTCGCTTCGCTCGTTTGGCGCTTCGCGCTACTGACAACCGACGTCCGCAGCAGTTCGCTTTTTACTTCTTCCGTGTACTGTTTTGCAAATCTGCACAGCGCACCGTTCATTGTTTCGTTTTTCAGCCTCGTAGCGCGGATAAATTCCGCATGAAGCAGGGGCGGCAGTTTTGTCGCTACCCGTTTGCTTTGTTTGCTTTCTGTCATTGTTTTTGCTCCTTTCTTTTCGTTCACTCCGTTCACGCTATAAGCTATATGCTATAAGAGCTATAAGCTTGAAAACCTTTACGGCTTTTGCTTACAGCTTTTAGCTTGCAGCTTATAGCTTATTTTCCGCTTTGGCGCGGATTCTTCTTGCCGTTTTGCCTACCGCCTGTACGGTTATGCCAAGCATTTCCGCTATTTCCGTCCGGCTTCGCCCTTTAAGCAGAAGCGTTAAGATTGCTTTTTCTCTGCTTGTGAGCAGCGTTTCTATTTCCCCTAACGTTTCGCGCGTTTCTATTTCGCGTTCTGTGTTTCTGTCCTCTGCCGTTACGGGAGAGTAGTCTCCGGCGCGGCGTTCCGTTTCGTCTTCTTCATCGTCGGGGTCTTCAAGGCTTCCGTAGTAGCTTATCTGAAATACTTTTTCCGCTTTGTACGGAGCGATTTCGCCGCACCTGATTTTTTCTTTTTCTTCGCTTGTCGGTTCTTCCGTTACTATTTCAGCGGAAGCAGAGACGCCGAGCAGTCTTTTTTTCGCGTTTCTTATCGCGTCCCTGAGATGCCGTCTGAGGCTTTCGGCGAATTTTCCGCACGGGTCTTTTGCGTAGAGTTCCGCTCCGCCTTTTTCCCTGTAAAAGAGGATAAAGGCTTCAACGCCAAAGCCTTCAAGTTCGTCCGCAAGGTCTTTTGAGCCGCTTCGGAAGCGGTTGGCAAGCTTGCGTATGAGCGGGTAAAATTCGCAGAAGGCTTTGTCTTCGTCGTTTTCCGTTTCGCCGTTTGCAAGCCGTGTTTTTACCGCATCAAACGGTCTGCGGAGTATTCCATAGTTTCCGTATTCTTCTGCTTCTGTTTCGTCTGCTAAGTATTTTTCATATTCTTTTTCTCTGTACATATTGTTATTCCTCCCATGGTTTGTGTTTTCTGTCCGTCTTGCCGCGCGGCAGAAGCCGCGCGGCAAATATTTCCTACATCTCAACGTCCGTTGTGGTCGTCTCGATGACTCGAACACAGAGGTTTGTTCCGCGAATATCGTCCAACGTTTCCCAAGGCACTTTTGACAAATTCACTCAGGAATATCGAGCGTGATTTTTCAGCGA